>JALYXE010000194.1 GCA_030947265.1 Acidobacteriota bacterium | reverse complement strand
GTCTTCTTCAGATTCGCGTTCATTCGCGTTAATCCGCGGCTGAATTGCAAACTGACCCACTACCCCTGGACGTTTAGGCCTTGTGCTCACGTTCAACCTCATCGTTCGCGAAACTTTAGGCGATACCTTAAAGAATCAGTTTTAACTAAGAGTAGCTAAGTGTAAGTATTGACACGCCCAACGGCTGGAAGTAACATGTCGGCATCACCGGGCTGCTGGTAAACTCGCAATCAGTCTCCTTTTACTTTCCAGCTGGTAATTTTCGCCAGGAAGAAACGTTCCGCTGGTTTTTGCATCATGGGTCGTCCTGCTGTAGCCATACCTGAAAAACTCTTCTTTAAGATCGGCGAGGTGTGCGAGCTCGCGGGAGTACAAGCGCACGTGTTGCGCTATTGGGAGTCGGAATTTCCAATGCTTGCTCCCCAAAAAAATCGCGCCGGGCAGCGAGTATACCGAAAGCGCGATGTCGAAATAGCGCTCCGCATAAAGGAACTGCTTTACGAAGATCAATACACCATCGCGGGAGCTAAGAAGAGACTCGCAAATGACTTGCGAGCGGGCGGTAAACTAAAAGTGGTTTCATCAGAGAGTGGTGGAGAAGGGTCCGAGCAAAGCGCTTCACTAACGACGTCGGGTCGAGGCGCTTCGAGGGCAGCCGCTGCACAATCAAATTCAGGAATGAAGACGGCCGAGGATCGAAAAGCGCTGCGGGGAGTTGCTTCCGAATTGCGCGAGCTCCTTTCGCTGCTCGAGAAGGGCACACAAACCAAGCGGCGCTAGAGGCAACGCAAAACTGTTAGTTTGCGAGCGGTCCGCTTCCACTCGATCCGCAAACTAACAGTTTGCGTTACAGGATTTTTATAGGGATACTAATAGAGATTTAGACGGGACGTGGCGCAGCCTGGTAGCGCGCACCCTTGGGGTGGGTGAGGTCCCGAGTTCGAATCTCGGCGTCCCGACCAGTTTTGCGGGCTTTCAATCCAACGTTGATTGAAAGCCCTTTTTGCTATGAGCACGGACCTGCGGTAGCAAGCGGAACTGACCTGCTCCCAGAAGGTGCACATCGGCCAACCTACTCGATCTTACTTTCGCGCGTCTTCGCCAGGTTCTCACGAATTCTTCGGCGCCACAGAAGCACTGCGCCGGCAGTAAATAGGATCGAGGTGATTAGCCCATAGGCAGTACCCGGTTGGCTTCTTCCAACGCTTCTCAGGCTGACTTCATGGAGCAGGTTAACTACGCCAAAGACGATCAGGCACCAGCCCGCCATTCTCTTGATATACACAGTTCTGTCTCCTCGGGAGCAAATAGAAGGCAGCTTCGCGTTTGCCTTCGACATTAGTCTTAACCTTCAGACAACCTGTGCGAATAAAAGTTCCCAAAAACCTCGAGCAAATATTTATCCACAGATTAGTTTATCGCTGCTACCTTCCAGTCAGTAATGACAATCTCGGAAGTGAGAGTCTTGTCCACAGGACACTTGTGCGCGATCTCCTGGAGACGTGCCTGCTGTGCGTCGTCCAGTTTTCCTTCGAACGTAACTGAGCGTTGGATGCGATGCACGTATCCTTCATCCCCGCGCGTGCACTCGAGACAATCAGCCGCATGAATTCTCTCCTGGCGCAGGCGCACTGTCACCTGTTCGAGGGGCCACGCCTTCCTTCTCGCGTATAGCGTCACCGTCATCGAGATGCAACTGCCAAGCGCGGCGAGCAGCAGGGTATAAGGATCGGGGCCCGCGTCTTCACCGCCTGCGGACGACGGCTCATCTGTGACGAACGTGTGGTCATCACCGTACCGAACTTCGTTCTTCAAGTTTGAAAGAGATGTGACCGTTACGTCGCTCATTCCAGGACCTCCAGACGCAGGATACGGACATTCTGCTCCTACTAGCGCTTGCAGTCATCTCTTTTGTACCGCTAAACTCCATGCGCTCCAAACGAAGATCATTTTCGTGAAAACAGGTTTCGATCTTTCGAGACTTTCGAGGGTATGGAATGAAAATTCATGAGTATCAAGGTAAGGAACTGTTGAGGAAGTATGGCGTTCCTGTGCCCCGGGGCTTGGTTGCGCGATCGCCAGAAGAGGCGTATGAGGCCGCGAGAGAGCTCGCGACCGACGTCGTTGTCGTCAAGGCTCAAATCCACGCAGGTGGCCGTGGCAAAGGTGGAGGCGTGAAGCTCGCGAAGAGCGCGGACGAAGCACGGGAAATTGCGCGCAAGATGCTGGGCATGAAACTGGTTACTCATCAGACAGGACCACAAGGTAGGGAAGTGCGCGTGCTTTTGATTGAAGAGGGCCTGCCCATCGACAAGGAGTTTTACTTGGGTATTGTTTTGGATCGCGCGGCGGGACGGCCGGCCTTCATGGCTTCAGAAGCCGGCGGTATGGACATCGAACAGGTCGCTGCAAAGACGCCGGAAAAGATCTTGAAAGAGACGGTTGATCCGGCCGTAGGATTTCGCGGTTTCCAGGCGCGCAAACTTGCGTTCGGGTTGAGTATTGGCTCCGATCTAATTGGCCTGGCTGTGAAATTTATGCAGTCACTCTATCTCGCGTACGAACAGATGGACGCGTCATTAATGGAAATAAATCCATTCCTCTTGACGAAGGACAAGCGGTTGATGGCTCTTGACGCGAAAGTTAACTTTGACGACAACGCGCTGTTTCGCCATAAGGAATTTCTGGACTTACGCGATTTTAACGAAGAAGAACCGTTGGAGATCGAAGCGTCAAAATTTGATCTCAACTATATCAAGCTCGACGGCAACATCGCGTGCATGGTAAACGGCGCAGGACTGGCGATGGCTACCATGGATATCATCAAACTCGCCGGAGGCGAGCCGGCAAATTTCCTTGACGTTGGTGGCGGCGCTTCGCAGGAAAGAGTTGAAGCAGCGTTTCGAATTTTGCTTGCCGACGAAAACGTGCAGGCGGTTTTAATAAACATTTTCGGCGGCATCGTTCGTTGCGATATGGTTGCCCGAGGTGTCGTGGAAGCGGCGAAGAATCTGGGTATAAAAGTTCCTGTGGTCGTCCGGCTCGAGGGAACAAATGTAGAAGAGGGCCAGCGTGTGATTCGCGATTCAGGCTTGAACTTCACGGTCGCCAAAGGAATGAAGGACGCTGCCGAAAAGGTGGTAAGTCTTGCGGCATAAATATTCGCCTGGCGGCATAAATAAGCTCAGGGAGATGTAATCGCGGCTTTGTCGCCGTGCAGTGCGGAAAAGGCTGCGCCTTTCCGTGGTTTGTAATTTATTGGAACGAGGCTTTGCCTCGGCTCGCAATGTTCGGGGATACGG
>JALYXE010000170.1 GCA_030947265.1 Acidobacteriota bacterium | reverse complement strand
ATCTGGTCGCGCGTCGCTGGCCTACTGGCGTGACTTGCCCAACTTGCGGGAGTGCCAAGGTTGGATTCTTAGTGAATCAACAGCGATGGCAGTGCAGCGTCAAGCACCCCAAGCGTCAGTTCTCACTCAAGACTGGAACCATATTCGAGGATTCCCCACTCGGTTTAGATAAATGGCTCACCGCCGTTTGGCTCATCGTAAACTGCAAGAACGGAATCAGTAGCTACGAGGTCAGCCGCGATCTCGGAATCAGCCAAAAGTCCACTTGGTTTATGGATCACCGGATTCGCTTTGCCCTGCACACCGGTACGTTTGAAAAGCTATCCGGCGAAGTGGAAGTTGATGAGACCTTTATCGGCGGCAAAGCTCGCAACATGCATGTTGACGTTAAGGCGCGCCGGATCACCGGCACCGGCGGCAAAGATAAGACCGCCGTTATGGGCATCCTGGAGCGCGGCGGCAAACTGCGCACTACCGTTATTCCGAACCGGAAAAAGAAAGCGCTCCAGTCGGAAGTCAAGAAGCACGTGGAAGCCGGTTCCGCGCTCTACAGCGATGCGCTGCTTTCGTACGAAGGCTTGGCGGGGGAATACGCACATCAGGTGATTGACCACGCCGTAAAGTACGTGGACGGGCAAGTTCACACCAACGGTCTTGAAAACTTCTGGTCTTTGCTCAAGCGCGGCCTGAATGGAACATACATCAGCGTGGAACCATTTCACCTGTTCCGTTATCTCGACGAGCAGGCCTACCGCTACAATAACCGCAAAGAGATGGACGACTTCGACCGCTTCAGGCTGGCTATGACTCAGATCGTTGGCAAACGCCTTACCTGGAATCAACTCACGGGCAAACAGCCGGAACCGGAAACGTGTGTTAACTGAGAAGGAAAAGAAACGGCAGAAGCGCGGTAAGCCCAGTTCGTCGATTTAAGTTTCTTCCGGCACCAGATGCAGCGCGTCCCCATCGAACGCTGCGATCATCCACTTAACCGTGACGCCAGCAGCCGCTTTTTTCAAACGGGCGATCTCTGCTCCGCTCACGCCAGCCTTGCCGCCCTTCAACTGAATTAACCGGAGGTCGAGCAGATCGGGCTTCCCTTTGCCTAACCGAAACGCGATGGCATCAATGATGCCGGTACGCGGTGCGCCCGTAGCGCCTTCAAAAAATGCGACGCGCCATCCTTCCTCTTCACAGTAAGCGCGCAATGCCTCCTTACTGGCGGCTTCTGAGGCACGGGCTTTCGCGAATGCACTCATGCGCCTTCGCGTCTTCCATGCCTTCAGTGCGGTGTCTGTTCCTTTGCTCATAGACGGCTCAACTCTTCGATTTCTTTTTCGGCGTCTTCCTGAACGGGCTAGCTGGCAGGGCGCTCTTCGGAACTTTGATAATCGTCTTCATTGCATTGCGAAAACGCTGCCACGCTTTTGGCCCTTCGATCATTTCAGGGTGAGGCTTCATTTTCATTTGGCTCCAATCATGACACTCATAATCATTCGGAAAGACGCTTTGCGAGTTTACGAAAAAAGGCGCGGACGCTGTTGAGAATTTCTAAAGCGTCTTCTTGATCGTAGTTGCTCCGTGAAGAGCGGTATAGTTCCGCCAAGCGTCTTTGAGTACGCCAAAATGAGACGCTGCTTGCGCATAAAACTCCTGTTGCCCT
Organism: Acidobacteriota bacterium; assembly: GCA_030947265.1. Taxonomy (GTDB): domain Bacteria; phylum Acidobacteriota; class Blastocatellia; order Pyrinomonadales; family Pyrinomonadaceae; genus PSRF01. The sequence goes on along the minus strand of JALYXE010000170.1, from coordinate 1,001 downwards.
TTACAGTCAGGTTGAGCCTTCCATTGCGGGTCTTTATGCATTTCCCTAATTCTGGATTCAATCTGGTCAATTGCGGTACCCCAATTTGTGTGCTCAAGTGATACTCCAAAGACCTTACCTAGAATCGCCAAGCCGCATTCCAGGCAACGCATGAGATGAAACACGCAGCCGGTACTGCGATCACTCACGAAGCACTTCACTGCTTCTTTATATTCGGACACAGCATTAGGAAATTTGGTAATCACCTCGGGAGACAAAAGCTCTTCCGGGGATTTCAAGACGATCATGGTTTGGCCGTCGTCATCATCTACGTTGGTAAAAAACGCGCGCACTTTTGACGATTCGACCCAAAACAACACGCCATCTTCCAGATCCTCTTCCACGCGCCTCCGCAATTCGGAAAGCAGCGTAATCATCTCTGCGTTCGTCGGGCCTTGATCCTCCGGTAGAGATAGGCTCTCATTGAATCGTCCGAAGATGCGCTGAATCTGTTTGCGCGCGCTACTAAGTTCGAGAGCGAGACATTCGTGCTCAAGTTGGCCTAGTATAGTCCCCACCTCTCTGGAATCGTAAGCGCCCAAGCCGCGTGATAGGAGTTTTTCTTCGAGCAGCCTCAAATTCTGGATCACTGCCACAAAGTCACGAGCTAAAACACGCAACATATCCCACAAGCTCACCAGCCTGGATGAATTCTCTTTCCAGAGGCAGACGGGTAGCGAGTCCCGACTGGAATAAAGCGTTTCAATTGCCGACACCACAGCACCCCTTGTACACTGAGAGTGCTGGCCCGCGTCAACGGGTCATCATCCAGTCTGAAACATACGGGGGCGATTCGTCGCCCCTTCGCTTTTTTCAGCCTAGCACGTTTTGGTACGGTAAGTTAGTTATTGCCCTAATTTGGGAAGCGGCAGGCGCTGTGTACGCGATTGCTTCAATAGTGAATTCAACTAGCCGCAAGTCTTCGTAATATAGCCGCCAATCACCGGCGCGAGCGTTAATAG
>JALYXE010000162.1 GCA_030947265.1 Acidobacteriota bacterium | reverse complement strand
GATCTCCAGCACGAAGACTCGGGTGTCTGCGTCATGAACAACAGCTTCGTGTGTTTGGGCCGAAGAGCGAAACGTCAAAGCAGAAGGGCGGCAGACAACCTCTCGCTTTCCGTATCGCTCGGTGTAGGCTCCCTCCAAAGCAAAACAGAAGTAGGAGTTTTCGTGAGCGTGCCGCGGCAATTTGGAGTGCGGGTCAAACGCCGCTTCCGTCAGAATAAAATCTGCAACGCCTAAGCTCTTCGTGACGCGACCCTGCAAAGTGCCGGGCCGTAATCTTTCGATAACCATTTCAACTCCTCTTAGTCGGTTCGCAACGCGCAGCAGAATACGACTATATTACCACCCGCGTTCGGCGATGTCTGCACAGCCGCTCGGGGCCACGCCATGATTAATCACAACAGCGGAGTTTCGGATGACGATGCGTAAATGTAAATTGGCAATACTCGCGATTGCAGTACTGCTACAGGTGCATACGGGCGGCGGTTATCCAAAAAGACGAAGAGAACGGCCTCACAACTATTTCGCAATCCTTGTGAATGTAAATCCGCCGAAATTCAACGATCCGAACTTCCCGTCGGCATCCTTGATGAAGCCGATCACCTCACCGTTTCCTCCGGGCAGCATTACCACGCGAATAGTGTCCGGCTGCGTATAAGGCGTGCTAACTGTGTTGAGGTTGCCCATTCGGACAGCGAGGGCTTTTTCTTTTGCGACGATCTCAATTGTTCCCAGCATGTCGTTCTTATACCTACCGGCATAGTCAGCAAACGGTTTTGTAAGCTGCCACTCTCTCTTTGCCCGGTTCGCCGCTTCAGCGGCGATCCCCTGCTTTCTGCCCTCATAAGCCGTAAGGGTGTCCTGTAGTTGCCTGGCGTAATCAGCCTCGAGATTCTCTGTTCGCAGCCACCAGTCGTAAGCATAAGCAGCCAGCATATCTGCCAGCCGTCCACCGATCGCGTCGTTATTAACCAGTACCCCGACTGCGACCCGTTTGTCCGGCATGAATGAGACATGGCTGCGATAACCAGGATAGCCACCATGATGATAGATCACCTTTTCGGTGCGGTACTTGCCGATCTGCCAGCCGAGCCCATACTCACCATCACCGGAAAACGGCGGCTCATTACGCGTGCTTTTTGTATATCCGGTTTGCGCAGTGCGGATAAGATCGGCGGACACTATCTGTTTCCCGCCGAGCTTGCCGCTGTTCATGTTCAGGTTAAGCCACCTGCCCAGGTCCGAAACGTCAGTTTGTACTCTGAACAAGAGCAAACTAAAGTTTGTACTCTGAACTGCTTGGAGTCTTTTCGAGTTGGCTTCGGACCATCTTGCCTGCATTGACCGCATCGGTGTCCAGGACATACGGCGCGGCAATCTTGTATTTCCTAGCGCGCTTGTACTTGCTAGCGCGCTTGTACTTCCTGGCGCGCGCCTTTGAAACGTATGCAGTCGTGTGTGCTAAACCCGCGGAGGTTGTCGCAGGCGCGCGTGCGGGGCGAATACCATATCGCGTTTTCGCGACTAGACAGGATTCGCACCCTAACGAACTCCGAGCAAATTGATCAGGCCATCAGCGAGTGCTCCACGCCAGCTTAAACCATCATGGCCGCCGACGAATTGCTGATAGTGAACCTGATATCCCTTTGCCAGTAACACATCACGCAAGTGACGCGTGGCTTCCAGAATCTCGCCTCCACCACCGTTCCTGTCGTATTCAAATGTTCCCACCGCAAGATAGAAACGCAATGGCGCCTTCGGCCTCGCGAGGAATTCCTTCACCATGATGTTGCCTTCGGTCGTAGCGTCTCGAGAACCGTCACCGCCGCGTCCTCCAGACTCAGGACAGCGCGAACCGCAGATGCCACCGTTGTGTTCAAACGACCACCAAAAGGCGCCCGATTCGCTGAGCACATTGCCAAAGACTTCAGGGTGACGCAGAGCAACATAGGCTGAGGCAAGCCCGCCAGCGCTGTAGCCAGTGAGAACGGTTTGCTTCGGATCCTTTGTAACGTTGAAATGAGATCGAATCCACGGCATAAGTTCCTTCGCCATAAAATCGGCGAACTCATCACTGGCGACCAGATCAACAAGACGATGACGAGGAATGTTGTCAACAAATACCGCTACTGTCGGCGGAATTTTGGAAGCTGCAATGAGATTGTTCAGCGTCGTCACCCGGTATTGACCGTCGTCTGACAAGTCTTCGCCGTCGAACAGAAT
>JALYXE010000118.1 GCA_030947265.1 Acidobacteriota bacterium | reverse complement strand
TGCTTCCAGCCATAGGTGACGAGCAGTTGCCGCACTTTCCGCATTGACGTGAATGATGCCGATCGCCGAAGTAATCAAGTATGTGGGCGCGATAACAATATTCCGTGTAGCAAAACTCGATTATCTCGCGCAGCTTGCGACGCTCCAGCGCGGCGCGGCGTTCGACATCGGCTTGGTTCACGCGAAGCTTCGTTACGGGAATGCTGTCGAGCATCATAATGGCGCGAGAACGATTGAGTGCTTTAACCATCCTTGATTCTGTGGGAGCTAATGCGGGCAAGACGCCCGCGGTCCCATGATTCGCGGTCGCAGTATTCGCGGTCCTGGTGTTCGCGTTCCAGGGGGGATTGCCGGCGCCTCCGCGGCCTCCGGAGCTTCCCCAGTTTGCTACGCGTTGTATGTGACCGGCGCGTTCGAGCAGGTAGAGGGATGACTGAACAGCCATCTCATTACGAGCTCCGGCACGCATTGCGATCTCTGAAGCCGACAACTCTATTCGCTTGAGACCGGTAGCCACCAGCGCGTTGTAAACGTCGCGAATGACTTCAGCGTTGGGATAGGAGCCCTCAATGAAGAAGTCGTGCGTGTTCTTGTCAGCATAGTTGAATAAAAGGACGCAGGATGATGGCAGGCCATCGCGCCCGGCGCGGCCGATCTCCTGATAGTAGGCTTCGATCGATCCGGGCATTTGATAGTGTGCGACAAAACGTATGTCCGGCTTATCGATGCCCATGCCGAAAGCGTTGGTCGCGACGATCATTTGCGTGCGACCAGTCATGAAATCTTCCTGGGCCCTCACGCGCACGGCATCGCCCATGCCGGCATGATAGGCCGACACGCTCAACCCCTGTCCCTGCAGTTGCAGCGCCACCTGTTCGACCGCTTTGCGTGTCGAAGCGTAGATGATTCCCGATCCGTCGTACGTCTTCGACAGACGCTTAATGCGCGCGACCTTTTCGCGTTCTTTTTCCGTGTGCACGACATTGATGGTCAGGTTCGGCCGGTCGAAGCCACTGACGAAAGTCTGCGGTGCTTTGAGGCCCAATTGTTGGATTATGTCGGAACGAACATAGGGCGTGGCCGTCGCCGTGAGCGCAACGGTTCGAGCACCGCCGGCAGCATTTAGCGCCTGAATGACTCCTTTCAAGCGAAGGTAATCGGGCCGGAAGTCGTGACCCCAGGTTGAGATGCAATGAGCTTCATCAACTGCGAAGAGCGAGACACTAACGGACCTGAGAGCTTCGAGAAAGCGACTGCTGCGAAAGCGCTCCGGGGCAACATAAACAAGCTTGAAGTGACCCTGGCGAACGGCGTTAATCCGCGCCCATTGTTCCCGCTCGGCGATAGCGCTATTTATGAACGTCGCCGGGAGGCCGCGCGCTCGCAGGGCGTCTACCTGGTCTTTCATCAGTGCAATTAGGGGAGAGACAACCAGAGTCGCGCCGCCAAACATCAGGGCAGGAAGTTGGTAGCAAAGAGACTTGCCGCTGCCTGTTGGCATGACCACGACAGCGTCTTTGCCCTCCAGGACCGCCGTGATCACTTCCCGCTGGCCTTCGCGGAAGTCAGCGAATCCGAAGTGCTGGCGTAGCGATGTGAGGGCATCGGCAATTGAATGCATGCGCGCGAGTCTAAGCGGTTCGAATCTCAGCTCGCAAGTTGTTTCAATCCGGGTGAGGATTGTTCTGCTAGCAAGAATTTTAATCTTTGTGTGCCTGGATTAAAGCAGTCTTGCAGTTGAGTCGCTATGCTGGCTGTTTAGAAAACTCTTTAGACTGGACTTGCGAGCCGGCACTAGGTCCGTTTTGACAGCGCACTTGTGCGCCAGCGTTCCGTACGCTGAGAAAACTGACGGCGGCAAGTCCGCTTTCCAACGGTTCAACCTGAAAGGGAATTATCTGCTACTACCAACTTCGCCGGATTGGGTGGGCTTCAGTGTTGAAGATCACTTTCTCGAGGGGCAATGTCTTTGGCGGGGCGAACAAGAGATAGAAGTATTTGAGAGTCTCCGCGAAGAGGAAACTCTGCATGGAGTCGGATTGTTCTTTCGTAATCACACTCTTTAGAGCTGCATAGCCCTCACCGGTTTTGCAGTATTTCACAAAATCGCGGAACAGAGTTTTGCCCATTTGCAAATACGCGTCCGGGTCACTCGCCCTATCGTTTGAAGGCGGGCGCTGCCCGCCTT
>JALYXE010000112.1 GCA_030947265.1 Acidobacteriota bacterium | reverse complement strand
ATGTTTCCAGACGCAGCCACTCCGAGCCCACCCTGGATGGCAGCCCCCAGGTCAGTGAGAATGTCGCCAAAAAGATTATTACTAACGATGACGTCGTACTGCCCGGGATCCAGCACCATAAACATCGCCATCGCATCGACATATTGATGGTTTGCTTCTATCTCGGAATAATCGACCCTCACTTCCTTGAAAACGCGTTGCCATAAATCGCCGCCGAAGCGCTGGACGTTTGACTTGTCTGCCATCGTCACACGCTTTCGCCCCTGCGCACGCGCGTACTCAAAAGCCGCAACAATGATTCTTTCTACGCCGCGGCGCGTGTTGAGTTCTTCTTGCGTCGCAATCTCATCCACAGTTCCCTTCTTCAAAAAACCTCCCGCGCCACAGTAAGCGCCTTCGGTGTTTTCGCGGAAGACAACGAAGTCAATGTCTTTAACTTGTGCGTTGCGCAAAGGGGTTAAGCGCGAATCGAGGAGACGAACGGGACGGAGGTTGATGTAAAGGTCCAGACCCCGCCGCATCCCCAGGAGAATGTCTTCTGCGTGCTGATTTGAAGGTATGCGGGGATCGCCAAATGCGCCCGCGAGGATGGCATCGAATTCATTTGAAAGCATTTCCAGCGCCCCGTCAGGAAGCGAAACGCCTTCGCCAAGGAATTTATTAGCGCCCCAGTCAAAATGGACCAGATCAAACTGCGTGCTGTGAGTTTCCTGAACGCGCTCAAGCACGCGAATCGCCTGTCCTATGACCTCTGGTCCGATTCCATCTCCAGGAATCACTGCTATACGTTTGTGGTCGGCGGGCATAGTGAGATTTGGCAGGACTATCGGACTTTGTTCTGAAGATTCTGTTCGACGCGAGGCAAGCTGGCCTGCACAACATCGCCCACAACCTTCATGCTCTGAGGCGAGACCTTGTCCAGAGTGTCATCAGCTCGATGCCAGTAGGGATAGTTGCTGAGCTGAATCAAATCCACTGAGTCAATGCCTGCTCTAAGAAAGGGTTCGTGGTCGTCGCCACCCACGCCTTCAGGACGGTCTACAAAATACTTTCCATAGCCGATATCGCGTGCGCTGCGCCAAATAATGTCCTGCAGCCAACGCGTGCTCATCGTGTCGCGGCCCAGCTCAAGATTCTTGTATCCCATCATATCCATCAATATCAGCGCCCGAACCCGGGGCAGCTCATTGTTTTTGCGAAGCTGAGCAACATAATGACGACTGCCGTAGGTGTTGTCTGGCGCGTTGGGCTTTCCGCACTGGTCCCATTCTTCGCAAAAGGATTCCTCGCCATCGAAGAATACAAGCCAATAAGTCAGCTTTGGTTTTTGCTGGCTCGCGCCCAGCACTCTGCCCAGCTCGAGCAGCGTCGCGACAGATGCGCCTGGATCGTTCGCTCCCACAAAATTCATATCCTTAAAGAGCTTCGTGTCGTAATGACTGGCGATCATGACGACGTCTTTAGACTCTCCGGGAATTTCCGCGGTAATGTTCACCATCTTTTTTTCACCAACCGGCGTTGACGCGCTGAACTCATCTGACATGACTGCAAGTCCAGCACTTCTAAGCGAGTTTGTGATGTAGTCGCGTGTTTTCGCAAGTTCCGGCGATCCCGGTATCCGCGGACCAATATCAATTTGCTTCCGCAGGTGGTCCATGGCCCGCTCGCCATTAAAGGCCACCGCACCTGGTATTGGTGGCGGGTTTGCTTCTACAGGACGCTCTGAAATCACCGTGCGCGTGTTGTTGGGTGGTCCGTCTTTCTTGGGGCAGCCGGTTAACCCCAGCGGCAAGATTACAAGCAATAGACCAAGCGCTGTTTTATTCAGAAATGGGTGTGAAGCCATAAGGTTCGTTTGCCGTGTCAAGGCATGAATTTCCGCTTATTTCGCGCGTTGCAGGTACCAACGAAGTTACACCTTATGCCGGGCAAAAGGCAAAAACAGAACGAGCGGAAGTAATGGGTCATTTCATGGATGAAGTGCAAGTCGCCAGCCTCTCGACATCAGAACCGCATCAAGCTTGAGCTGGTCTGACAAACCGCACACAGGAAGGCCAATTCTAAACTTGACGCGCGATTGGCTTTTCAGTTGACTCAGGATTATCGCCCGCGCGCCGTGGCTCGGCGTGCATGTCCGCCCGGGAGGACGTCCTCTTTTCCAGTCTCTTTAGCCACACGGCGACACTCCGCGCAAATGCCAATGATCCGCAGCAAGTGTTGCGTTACCTGGAAGCGATGCTTCGCGGCCATTGCATCCTGGATTGCTTCCAGTTCGGCGGAAAAGAACTCAATAATTCGGCCACACTCCGAACAGATCATGTGATCGTGGTGTTCATGTTTGTAGTTATGTTCGTAATGCGTGCGTCCATCGCCAAAACGAACCTCACGGGCGAGCCCCGCTTCAGTCAAGAGCTTGAGGGTGCGATATACGGTTGTTTGCCCGATGCTCGGGTCTTCTTTCTGGACCAGGCGATACAAATCTTCGCTTGAAAGATGCGCTTCGGTCCGCAGAAACATATCCAAAATCAAATCGCGTTGGGCCGTGCGTTTGAGTCCCTTCTTCTGAATGTGTTTGAGAAAGACTTCTTGTTCTTCAGTCATTGGGTGGAACCCTGGGCGAATAGGGGGAGTCTGGTTCGTGAGTACGATTCTAACACCCGGTAATGATGACTGGAAAGAAACCCTCAGCCTGCGCCGGTTCGTGGTACAGTCTCCAAATCACTCAACGTTGCCATTTGGAGCGGAGCGAGGCGTGCAGTTTGAGGCTTCGCACAGTCTTACCAATCAATCAACGCTATTCCTGGGATGGGCGCGCCGCGCAGTAAGTGGCTTCGCCATCTGATGTGCGGAATGGCTATGCCTTTCTGGTCTGCCTTCGCCGTGATTTCCTGCGAGGCTACGCCTCGCCAATGCGAGGGCTCCCGCGTAGCTCTTCGCCCCAACTTACGGCTCATCCGGCGCTGTCCTAATTTTGAAATTCTCTATGCGTCCTTTGTGTTTCCTGCATCTCTCCGGTGAGCGCTTGCTTAACATTTACCACGACGGAGAGAGAGGACACGGAGGTTTCACAGAGGAGCTGAAATTAAGACACTAGTTGCTATGCGTTCTCAATTGTTCGCGCAGGCTGCGCGTGGTATTTTGGCGCACGTGCCGGGGTGGCGGAATGGCAGACGCTACGGACTTAAAATCGCCGAAAAGCCAAAAAACGAGATCTCACGACATCAAATGAACCAATATTTACCGACCTCGCAGCCGTCAAAGTTTTGCCTGGTCAGGGTACGTATCACTACAGCATTACATCATCTTTACATCATCGGGTTTTTTGCGCTCTACGGAGTTTTACTCCGTAGGTTTATGTGCTTCGAGACCCGATAAATAGCGGGCAGCGCTGCGCGCTACGGACTTTTGGCCGGGATTGATGTAGTTACTTTTTTTGGTCCCGATTGAGACGCAATTCTTCGCATTGCAAGGCGTCTCCACGCTCCCCGTCAAGCGATTCGAGGAGTCTCTTGACTCAACAGACGATGCCTTGACAACGCTCCGTTATGACCTCAAGATCAACGACAGATCATCCCAGTTAGGTTGGGTGAAAGCCCAAACTGCTGGCCCCAGCCTCCTAGTGGGACTGGTTTTAATTTCTGTCACGGACTAACAAATTGAGAACCTAGCTTCGCGACTTTCTGCTGTTCATCGGATCTTCACTTAGGTAGAATATCAATCGCCATGATGCAGAGAGAAAAAATCGAAGAACTCCTTAAGCTGCCCGTCGATGAGCGTCGCCGAGTGCTTCGACTGCTTCAAGAGAGCCTACCTGCACAAGGCGAAGGCGAAGCCCAATCCGCCAATGGGGATCAGACATCGCCCGCGGCCAAGTGGTTATTGTCAATGGCTGGTCGTTACTCAGGTGGGCCGGGTAATAC
>JALYXE010000100.1 GCA_030947265.1 Acidobacteriota bacterium | reverse complement strand
AACGCGACCGGTTGCATCAAAGCGAGCGAGAGGCGCGAGCAGAGGCGGAAAAGGCCAACCGCCTGAAGGATGAGTTTTTGGCCACTCTATCCCACGAGCTGCGCAATCCGCTAAATGTAATCCTTGGCTATGCCGAGGTCTTATTACGGAGTGAAGAAGCTCGGGCGTCACAGTTTGTAAGAAGAGCGGCCGAAATACTGAAGCGCAATGCTCTGGCCCAGTCGCGACTGGTGCGCGATCTGCTCGACCTTTCACGCCTGCACATTGGCAAACTTTCGCTCAATCGCGAAGTGGTGTCGTTGACGACGATTATTAACAATGCAGTGGAGACAGTAAGCAGCGACGTTGCGGCAAAACAGATCGAGCTCAAAGTTGAAGCTGGCGAAGACGTAAATTTTGTTAACGCTGATCCTTTGCGGCTGGAACAGATAATTTGGAATTTGCTTAACAACTCAGTGAAATTCACGCCCGTGGGAGGCACCATCACGATTCGTGTCGGAGGTGAAAATGAGCGGGCCATCCTGGTTGTTGAGGATACCGGTCAGGGTATTGAGCCGGAATTCCTGCCTCATGTGTTCGAGATGTTCAGGCAAGCAGATGCGAGCAGCAGCCGGCCCCACAGTGGGATGGGAATTGGTCTGGCACTAGTGCGACAGTTGATTGACTTACATGGAGGATCTGTCGCGGTGGCGTCGGTCGTGGGCCACGGCGCAAAGTTTACGATCAAACTTCCAGTTAGCAGCGAAACGGAGAAATCCTTGCGGATTTCTGGTCCGCTCGAAGCTGGAGCTCTTACTCGGATGCGCATTCTGGTTGTTGATGATTCCGCAGACACGGTTGATATGTTGCGGCGGTTGTTCGAAATGGACGGCGCCTCTGTCGACGTTGCGCGCAGCGGAGTTGAAGCTCTTGAGATTGCGCGGGGAAAAGACTTTGACGTTGTTCTCTCAGACATCTCAATGCCTGGTATGGATGGCTTCGAATTCCTCGGACGACTGCGTCAGGTACCAAGGCAAGAGGAGGTGCCCGTAATAGCTCTCACAGGCTTTGGCCGCGCTGAGGATGTGGAACGCGCGGCGGGGGAAGGTTTCCTATCACACGTTACCAAACCGATTGATGTGAACAGCCTGGTAGAGATACTCCGCAAGCTGCCGGTGAGGGATCGAGAGATCGCCGCGAACGTCCAGAGTTGAGATCACCCTCAAAAAAAAGGCTGAGGCAAAGTTATTGATTGCCTTCAATCGAGGCGCCCGAATCTTTCCACGCTTTCCATCCGCCGGCCATTGAATAAACGTTGGTGTAGCCCATCTCCTGCAGAACGTCTGCGGCCAGCGCCGAGCGGAAACCACCGCCGCAATATAGAATCACTTCCGTCCCCTTATCCGGCACCTTCTCTTCGATATCCCGTTCGATAATGCCCTTGCCCAAATGTTCTGAGCCGGCGGCGTGACCCGCTTGCCATTCATTATCCTCACGGACGTCTATTAGTCGAACCCGCTTGTCCGACTGCATTCGTGCTCTCGTTTCGTCGACTGTGACTTCGCGAATTCGGCTCTTGGCATCGTTGACCGGCTTTAGAAAACCTTCGGAGTGTTTCATGAATGCCCTCGGATATTTCGGTGTGTTCGCCGTCCCGGAGGGACAGAATGTTTATAGTTTAGAAGCCATTTTTTTGCCTTTGAGAAACTAGATGCATTAATAGTCCGGCTACGCCACCCATGACCCCACCAAAAACTGCGCCTTCGCCAGCAAGATAAAACTCCATCGCCCAACCATCACCGAAGAAGAAGAGAATAAAGGCAGCGATGGCCGCCCCAATGAGAATTCCGTTTAGAACCATTCGGGCTACTCGACTCAAGGGTAAGCTCCCAGTAGGGAGTCGCTCGGAAATTCCAAATTGACCCACTACCAAGATTATCGACGTAATTGGATGAAACCGTGTCCAATGATTATAATGCCCGTCTTTATCAGAAAGCACTCGTAACGGTTTAGAGGCCTAAAGGTGGACCGGCCGTGTTCTTCAAGACGCCTCGTTAGAATCGCACAACAACGTAGGTCGGTCCCCGCACCTATTGCTCATTTTAGGAGAGGAACTTCCCAAAATTGGCTAACGAACAATTTGACGTAATTATTATTGGTAGCGGACCTGGTGGCTATGTGGCGGCAATACGTGCAGGCCAGTTAGGCCTGAAAGTGGCGATGGTTGAAAAAGATAGCCGTCTTGGAGGGACTTGTACGTTGCGCGGCTGTATTCCCACCAAGCAGATGTTGATGTCAGCTCACATTTACGAGCAGATGCAACACGCGGCGGATTTTGGTGTGCAGGCTTCGGGAATTCAGTTGGCTTTTGCCGATGTGCAAAAACGCAAGAACAGAGTCGTGCTGAAGAACACCAAGGGCATTGAATACCTCATGAAGAAAAACAAGGTGACTGTCTTCAAGGGCACCGGGAAACTCGCTCTGCCGGGAAAAGTGGAAGTCACCGGCTCCGATGGCAAGAATCAAACCCTGGAAACAAAAACCATTATTATTGCTACCGGTTCTGTAGTCCGGCCCATACCGGGTTTTGAAACTGATGGCGCGCATGTCGTCAACAGCGATCACATTCTCGAACTGAAAGACGTTCCCAAGTCGCTGATTGTGATGGGTGCGGGGGCTGTCGGAGTTGAGTTTGCCTCTGTTTATTCGCGCTTCGGTGCCGCCACAACAATCGTCGAACTATTGCCCAGGCTGGTGCCGCTTGAGGACGAAGAGGTTTCGAAAGAGCTCGAGAAGTCGTTTCGCAAACGCGGCATTAAGGCACAAGTCGATACAAAGCTGGAGAAGCTTGAGAAGAGCGATAGTGGTGTTCGCGTTAACGGCAAAACTTCGAAGGGCGAGGCGGTCAGTCTCGAAGCGGAGATGTTGCTGGTCGCGGTGGGCCGCATGCCTTTCACCGAAGGACTTGGACTGGAAGGAACAAAGATAAAGGTGGAAAAGGGTTTCATCAACGTCGACGAGTACCAGCAAACTCGCGAAAAGGGTGTTTATGCAATTGGTGACGTTGTGCCCACTCCATTGCTCGCGCATCTCGCCTCGAAGGAAGGGATAGTGGCCGTGGAACACCTTGCGGGTCAAAAAGATGTGCGGCCAATTAATCTTCGTTTGGTGCCTAACTGCACCTATTGCGATCCGGAAGTCGCTTCGGTTGGTTTGACCGAGGCGAAAGCGCGTGAGCAGGGCTACGACGTGAAGGTCGGAAAGTTTCCATTCTCAGCGTCAGGCAAAGCACGCATTCTCGGCGAAGAAGAAGGCTTTGTTAAGATTATCAGCGAAGGCAGGTATGACGAGATACTTGGCGTGCACATCATTGGTCCGCATGCCACAGAGTTAATCGCCGAGGCCTGCGTTGCGATGCAGCTTGAATCAACTGCCGAAGAACTGGGCCGCACTATGCACGCGCATCCGACAGTCTCCGAAGCAGTGATGGAAGCGGCCGAGGCCGTACATGACCTGGCAGTGCATATTTAATAGGACAGACATTCTTGTCTGTCCCTTGGTGTTTGGTCAATGCGACCGGTGCGGCTTGCCGCAGGGCAGTGCGGTAAGGGCTTTGCCTTACCGTTGGAGG
>JALYXE010000079.1 GCA_030947265.1 Acidobacteriota bacterium | reverse complement strand
CGTAGCTTAGGGCGACAACTGCGCCCTGGCCCAGGAAGCTGGCAAGGGCGGCGTCAACGAAAGCGCTAATCTGGACAACACCTCGACTCACGAACACTGGAAAGAAATTGTGGATCACCGTGCGGACATGGGTATTTGCTATATCGATAACTGGACGAAGGCGCTTCACGAGCCGAAAGACTGTTGGAAGTTGAACTCCGAATTGCAGCGCACTGCCAACTACAGAACCCCAGGCAGTCAGCTCAGCCAGGTGAAACAGATCGACTCGACCGCCAAACAGAATCAAGGCGGCGATTATCGCAATGTTCCACGCGACAGGAGCCGTGTAAGAAATGAAGAAGCGGTGATGACTGTTGAGGACCCCGAGGCACCACGCTGAGAGAACCAGAAGCCCTGCGCCCGGAAAGAAAATCCTTACCAGCCTAATCGTTAACTCGCGTCGTTCATCCTCGAATCCTGCGGCGATTACAGTGACAAAATATGGAGTAGCGAGCACTCCTATTAACACAATCAAGGAGGTCAAAAGTGCCAGCAAACCAAACACGGCATACGCGACATGCCTCGCTTCCTTTTCGTCGTTTTGCGCCAGTAGTTTCGCGTATACAGGAATGAATGATGCGGAAAGAGCGCCTTCGCCGAAGACGTTCTGAAGAAAATTGGGTATGCGAAAGGCCGCGCTGAAGGCATCGCCGGCGGCGGAGGTACCGAAGTAATAGGCAAAGACGCGCTGGCGGATCAAGCCAACTACCCGACTAATCAATATGCCGGCGCCCACCAGGAAGGCAGATCTTCCGGTGCTCTTTTCAATCCTCGCAGCGGGACTAACTGAAGGAGACTCCCCACCTGCCGCGCCGATCTGCTCCATGGTTTCGCCGGCGATCGAACTTGCTTCGTCGTGAGCTTCTCCGGGAACAGGAATAGAAATATTTTCCGATCCAGTATTTTTGTAAGGTTCGTCCTCAGGAGAATCGTTCATCTGTATCAGAGATTGTAATCTCGTGTTTTCGTGAGAAGAGTTTTATAGCTAACACCCAGATCCTCGGCCGTTTGAATTTTGTTTCCATTGTTTGTTTCCAGTGTTTCAAGAATCTTGTGACGCTCTACAACGCGCAAAACTCGTTGAACTGCTTCTGAAAGGCTTCCTGTAAGGTCAAAAGATTTTAGAGCGTCAGAGCTATCGGCAGCAGCTCCGCCCAATCCAAGATCTTTCGGTTGCAACACCATGGTGTCGGAAAGAATGCAGGCGCGTTCGATGGCGTTTTCCAACTCCCGAACATTCCCCGGCCAACTGTGTGCGCGCAACGCTGTGAAAGCCTCCTCACTCAATGCAGCTTCACGACCACGAAGTTCTTTACCCAGTTGTCCTGCGAAATGTTTGGCCAGTAGGACGATGTCGTTTTCGCGGTCGCGCAACGGAGGAATTTCGATCGGAAATACAGCCAGACGGAAAAACAAATCTCGTCGAAACTCGCCACTTTCAGCGGCCGCTTTCAAGTCCTTGTTTGTCGCCGCCACTACTCGAACATCAACAGGAACTGGCGCCCGCCCGCCTATTCGGTCCACAACTTTCTCCTCGATTACTCGAAGAAGCTTGCCCTGTACCGCAAGTGGCAGTTCGCCAATCTCATCGAGGAAAACCGTACCACTCGAAGCAAGCTCAAATTTTCCGAGCCGCCGGTCACTCGCGCCAGTAAAAGAACCTCGCTCATGACCAAACAATTCATTCTCGATGAGTGTCTCTGGAATTGCCGCGCAGTTTATGGCAACGAAAGGCTTGTCGCGCCTGTCAGAAAGATGGTGAACTGCGCGAGCAAAAAGCTCTTTGCCGGTGCCTGATTCTCCGAGTAGCAAAACAGTAGCCTCGGTCTGAGCTACGCGCTGAGTTTCGAAAACCGCGCGCTTAATCGTTTCTGATTCGCCAATTATGCGAGGAAAGCCGTAGCGGCGAGACCATTCTTCCCGCAATAGAATGTTTTCAGTTCTCAATCTTTCCTGTTCAAGCGCGCGCTCAACCAGCAAGAGGAGATGATTTGAGTCTACCGGCTTCTGCAAAAAGTCGTGCGCCCCGTCCTTCATTGCCTGTACGGCTTCGTCAATCGATCCAAATGCTGTCATCACGATTACCGGAATGCCGCCGTCGGCCGCCCGCGCAGCTCGTAAGACATCCAGTCCGGAGCCGTTGGGCATGCGTAGATCAGTGAGTACGAGCTTATGTGGAGCGGTGGATATTTCGTTCAGAGCTGATCGCGCATCGGCAGCTTCGGTGACAGTGTAACCTGCGTGTTGCAGGGTAAGGCGCAAAACGCGGCGTAAGCTGTCTTTGTCTTCGACAAGAAGAATGTCAGGCATCTGTTCGCTATAAAGGTCCGACTGCGATGAAACGGAATTGTACAACATGTGCGCTGAATAGACTCGCGAAGCTCCCGCCTGTAAGGGTGATAGGCGGTCATAACGTAGTGGACGTAACGAGCCTTAGGAGGTGATCGAGATCGACTCGTTCAACTATGTGAGACTTACATAATAATAGGCGCCAGGGGAGGAGCAAATCCCACTGGCGCCGATTTTGTTCTGAGAGGGAGCTTATGCTTATGTTTGCGTTTCAGCTTTACGCCGGCGTCGTTTTAGATAGAAACCAGCCATTCCGGTTCCCAGCAGCGTCAATGTCATAGGTTCCGGTACTGACGATGGCTCAGTGGTGAATTGGAAAGCTATGCCATTGTTCCAGAAGTGACAATCCGGGTCGATACCGAAGGCGATATTGTTTCCGTTTTGGAAGTATGAATTCAGCGCCTGCAACTGCGAAGCGGTAAAACTGATTGTGAAGGTGGTTGCTACGGTATTGAAACTCCTCGACGCCAAGAAGACGCTCGCGGTGCCTGCGTTTACCAGCGGGTTGCTGGTGTAGAGCGAACCCGCAAAATTGTCCGCGATCTGAGATGAGGGGACCGGCACTCCGCTCGCATCGATGAAAGAAGAAATCCCTGCATTTTTTGCGGAATCGAGCAGGTGCACAAAAAGCATGTTGGGATTTGTGTCCCAGTTACTTATGTTCTTGAACGTAAGCGTGGCACCGGTAATCGTCTTACCGGTCAGATTTACGTTGTCGATCCGCCAGGTATATGCACTGTGATGGTCCAAATCGAATTGATTGGGTCCACCGGCTCCCTGGTTTGGTGCTGTGGGCGGAGCTGCAAATGTGAATGTGTCGGCAAGAGTCGTGATAGGCGCTCCAATTAGGACTATCGCCGCGAGCAAGAGAAGTGTCCTGTTCAAAAGTGGTGGCCCTCCCATTGGTTTCAATTCTATGGTCTCACCCTTATGAACACTGCTGATAAGGTGAGTTTTCCACGAATATGAAGAGAAGGCCCTGTTTGCGGGGATGGCTTAGGCTCGCTGCAAATTGCTCGATGTTCTTCCAGCCGTGCGCCGGGCGAGAAAGCTCTGTCCATCTTGCCTGGAAACAATGCCCTTGCGGACCAGATCATTTATCGCGGATTCAAAAGTAATCATGCCATGCACCTGGCCGGTCTGCATCGATGAAGGAATTTGAAAAGTCTTACCTTCCCGAATGAGGTTTGCCACGGCGGGAATATTCACGAGAACTTCAACCGCCGCCACTCGACCGTGTCCGTCGCTGCGAGGAACAAGCGATTGAGCCACGATTCCTCTTAAGCTCTCCGATAGCATCACACGGATTTGTGCTTGTTGGGCTTCGGGGAAGACGTCGATGATCCTGTCGACTGTTTTTGTGGCGCTATTAGTGTGCAGCGTAGCGAGGACGAGATGTCCTGTTTCAGCCGCCGTGAGTGCCAATGAAATGGTTTCAAGATCGCGCATCTCTCCAACCAGAATGACATCCGGATCCTCCCGCAATGCAGCCCTCAGCGCCTGATGAAAAGACTTGGTATGACTTGAGACTTCTCTCTGATTGATTAGTGAATTCTTATTGTGATGAACAAACTCTATTGGATCTTCTATGGTTATGATATGAGCTTTTCTACCTGTGTTGATAGTGTGAATTAATGAAGCAAGTGTGGTGCTTTTGCCTGAACCAGTTGGACCGGTGACCAGAATCAGACCCTCTGAAACATCCAGAAGATTAGTGAGATTTGCGGGCAGGCCCAATTCGTCAATTGTCTGAATGTACTCCGGGATTCTTCTGAAAACGGCCCCCACACCTTTTCTTTGTCTAAAAACATTCACGCGGAAGCGGCCTACACCTTTCAACGCGTAGCTGCAGTCTAGGTCCCAGGTTTCAAGAAAGTTATGTCGCTGTGCCTCCGAGAGAACCTCAAAGATGAGTGCCTGGCAAACTTCAGGCGTTAGATCTTTGTAGTTAAGCTTCACCATCTCGCCATGCACTCGTACGTATGGAGCACACCCACTGGTGACGTGTAGGTCAGAAGCCTCCCGCTGGGCCATTTGGTTCAGGATGTCGTCTATTCTCGCCATAAAGTTGAGTGAACTGGCTATAAACTAAATAACACGGGACGCTGAGTATGAAAAGGTTTGTCTGGCAGGAGCTTGTGCGCCGAAGACAAATGATTACAGAAGCTGCCTAAAGGCTGTGGGCTGGACATACTGAAACTGCGGTGTTGACGGTGGTAGCTTGTTAGGGTCGAGAAAGGTGGAATCGAAGGCCCAATTCCTTATTGGTGGGTTATAGATAGTCGAATCTGCGTTGTACTGGCCCAGCGCCTGAGTTGAATGGTAGAGCGGAATCAGTGAACCGACGAAGTTCCAGCGAGCTCCCCACCTTTCGAGAAAACGCGGAAAGTTGTGCATTCCTCCATTAAGTCGGGATTCGCCGGTAGAATTGTTTCCTGCGTCAGGAGTTCCGCTTAATGCGGACAAGTTGTTACCGGCGATGATTCCTGCTCTGACAGCAGTTTCCGCCGTGACTCGCGGTAGATTCTGATCAGCTACTCGTCTACTTAGGACGTCGGGGTACATCGCGCCAGCGTTGTCCGACCAGGTTTTTGACAATGGGAAAAACGCATCACATACGATCGACGCGGGCACCTGATTGCCAAGATAATAGTAGGTGGCTGCTGGATCATTCAGCGCAGCAATCCCTGCCGGCGGAGCAGCATTGATCCCGGTCGTATTATAGTTTCCCCAGATGTACACGAGATTCTCGCTCGATACTGTAATCCCCTGCGTCGCCGACAGCTGGCCCGCGCCGCCGCCAATCTGTAAGTCTTCCCCATTGAACAACCGAACAGAGCGGCGGAAGTAATTACTTGGATTAGTCCAGGCAGCAACAGTTAGAGCTCGCTTGGTTAGATCTGTACCGTAACCGCCGGCGAGCACTGCTGGATTCGGAAGCTCTGCCTGATCGCTCACAAGAACGCCTTTTTGTTGGACGTCTTCTCCAGGATCCAGCATTCCATTCGGACCATAGATGTCTTCGTTATCAACCATTCCATTAGAGCTATTGAGAGTCGCGCCGGAGGGGGCCACCAGCGAATTTATTTTGTCTCCTCTACGGTCCGAAACGTAAACAGTGAACCCGCCTGGATTGGCAATATTCGTGCTGACCCCGCTAGTACTCGCTAACAGGTTATTGTCATAAACACCATCGAGCCAGCGCGCCAGGTTTCTCATATTGATCTCAACGACGTTCGTGATGCCGCGCTCGTAGATGACATCGCAGTTCGAACCAGTGATACACCCTTCCCGAACATTATAAACATTGATAGGAACTATGGCGTTCCACTCTTCATTGGTGCCCCAATTGCTGGTTCCCCAGTCCGCGATGTTGAGAGCAGGTGGCGTGTCCGCCCGCTGAGACTGCACTCCTGTGGAGTCATCTAAAATGCCCATGAGGTAGCCATAAGTCCCCTGCTGAGCTGGACCGGGTGAACTTTGGATCTGGCCATCCGCAGCAATATTAGTTTTCGTAACAATATCGGTGAGAGAGTTAAAGTATGTTGTGCCATCAGGAGCTGTATTCTGGCTTGCGCTCGCATCGCGACTACCCTGCGTAAAAGCAGCCCACAAAGGCCGTTGCAATGAAACAATAGTGTTGGGTTCGCCGACGGTCATGCCCATACTGAGAATCTCTCGCGTGACGTCAACAGTGTTTCCATTCGGGTCGACAATCTGAATAAGTATCCAACCCGACAGTCCGGCGCCAGCTGGTATGTTGGTGGTTGTGCCATTAAGAGTCACCGACTCCGTCGTGGCCCTTGCTCCTCGTACGGTGATTGCCTGAGCCGGCGTAGTCCCCTGCTGTTGAAGGACGCAGGTTGCTGCAGTGTCCCCATAAGTTCCGTCGTCGTTGACTCGCCACAACGCACGACCACCGCCCGAAGACTCGGCGACATTGGGTAAAGGAATCGGATCGAAAGTCGATAACGCCAGACCCTGGCCCGCTGGTATACCCGATGCGTCAGCGCTCAAGGGAGCTTCGTCATCGATAAGGATGCGAATCTGTGCTTTTGAATGATAGCGTGAATCGCGAACGACTTGAGGATCTCCGGGCATCCTGCGCTTTATGATTTCGCGAGTGGAATTCCCGTTTAGCTGCAAAGGCAAAATCAGCGGTGCGGCACCCGTTGCGAGTGTCTGTAACTGACCGCCAAACTGGTTTGGTACGCCAGCGCTCGCCGGGCCAACTGAAGTTGAATTCCAGGACGCGTTAATCGATCCATCCGGCGAACCGGGAAAGTAACCGCGTTGGCCGGTCGCTGCACCGGGAATGTTTGGACCGCTGAACATGCTACCCATCGTAAGTGGAACTCTAACGGCGCCAACTTGCATCGAGACATT
>JALYXE010000075.1 GCA_030947265.1 Acidobacteriota bacterium | reverse complement strand
AGATTCAACAGTACTGGCAGCCTGACTTCTCGAAAAAGGTCGATATCAGTGAGCAGGAGGCTGGAGAGCGTGTTATTGAAATTCTTCGGGACGCGGTAAAAGCTCGCTTAATGTCGGAAGTGCCACTGGGCGCTTTTCTCTCCGGGGGCATCGACTCGAGTGCCGTGGTGGCCCTGATGAGCGAGGAATCAAGCGCGCCCGTAAAAACGTTTTCGATTGGATTTGAAGAGCAAGACTTCAGCGAACTGCATCACGCGCGCCGAGTTGCCGAACATGTTGGAGCGGATCATCACGAGTTCATAGTCCGTCCGGATGCTCTCGAGGTCTTACCAATACTGGTTGAGCATTATGGCGAACCTTACGCCGATTCCTCGGCGATCCCAACCTATTATGTGGCCCGCGAAACTCGAAAGCATGTAACTGTGGCCTTAAACGGGGATGGCGGGGACGAGTCGTTCGCTGGTTACGAGCGCTACGCCGGCATGCGACTAGCTGAGAGTTATCAACGCCTCCCGGCGCTCCTCCGGAATTCAGTAGTCAAGCAGGCAATTGGATTGATTCCCTCGTCGGAAACGGAGCGCAGCCGAGTCCGAGATGTGAAGCGCTTTATTCAAGCTGCCTCGTTGTCGAAGACCGAACGTTATCTTCGCTGGGTGAGTGTTTTCGACGCCGAGGCGAAGCAAAACTTGTACTCAGAAAATTTCCAGCAGCAAACGCAGAATATCTCAGCGGCCGGAATGCTTGATCCCTGGTTTGCTTTGGCAAATGGATCCGGCATTGTGGACGCCACGTTGCTTACAGACATCATGACTTATCTGCCGAATGACCTGCTGGTAAAAGTGGATATTGCCACAATGGCAGTCTCGCTTGAGGCGCGCTCGCCATTTTTGGATCATCATGTCATAGAGTTTGCGGCAAGCTTGCCGGAAAAATTTAAGTTGCGCGGACTGACGACGAAGTATTTGCTGAAACGAATATTAAAGAAACTATTGCCAGCGGAAAATTTGAAACGCCGGAAAATGGGATTTGGCGTCCCTGTTGGCCACTGGTTTCGTGGCCGACTTCAGCCTTTCCTGCGCGAAACACTTCTTTCCGAAAGAGCGCTCAATCGCGGCCTCTTTAAACCAGAAGTAGTGAGGCAATTGGTGGAGCTGCACACGCGCCGTGAGAGAGATTATTCCCATCAACTCTGGACTCTGCTGATGTTGGAATTGTGGTTTCAGCGATTCATTGACTGAGTTTTCTGCGGCTGGGCGCGAACGAAGGAGATCAGGAAATGCCGGGGACGGGGACATCGCGAGCGGCAGTCAAGCCTCAAGTTGCGGCTCACGATGGTTATTACTGGATTCCGCAAGTCTGCCCGATTTGCAAAGTGCCGCCCACGAAGTTTGTGGGCCGCCGCGGCGGCGCAGCCCACCGAGCAGCGCTTGGGGTTGAGTGCCAGATTTGGCGCTGCGGTGAGTGCGGACTTGTATTCCCGGACCCGATGCCAGTGCCGGTCGAGGGCATTAAGCAGCATTACGAACTTGATGCGGAGCAATATTTTCAGCATCACGAACTTGAGGGGAAAACCTTATGCGGGAGTGCAATGCTCAGGCGTGCCGAGGAGTTGACTGGGCGCAAAGGCCGAATGCTCGACATCGGAGCCGGACGTGGAGAGCTTTTGCGCGCCGGCTCCGAAGCGGGTTGGTTGACGGTCGGAATCGAGCCCTCAGCCTCTTTCGCCGATCAAGCAGAGCAGTATTCGGGAGTCGAAATCAAACGTGAGCCACTTGAAGAGTGCAACTTTCCCGATGCTTCGTTCGATGTCGTAATTCTAGCGGCAGTGCTTGAGCATGTGGACAACCCCGACCAGATCATTGGAGAGATTGCGCGGATTCTCCGCCGGGGAGGTGCCCTCTTTTTAGATGTGCCCAACGAGCAGGGACTGTATTTTCGCGTGGGCAATCTTTACCAGCGACTGAGCGGGCGCGACTGGACGGTAAACCTCGCGCCGACGTTTGAGCCCTTTCATTTGTTTGGTTTCAACGCGACAGCGTTACGGAAGCTGGTGACCAAGCATGGGTTTGAGGTAAGCGACTGGCGCGTATATGGAGGCCGCTCATTGCTTCCCCGACGCAGCGGCCTGCTTGGCTATCTCGAGCAACAGGCGTCGGAATTGATAACTGCATTTAGTGATTTGGGCGGCTTAGGCACCTACATTGAGACTTGGGTCGTGAAGCAGTAAGACTTTTTGACGAGCCAGCGGCTCGCGCGAAGCTCTGGGTCTAGTGCCGCCAACCATCAGTAGATCATGAGCCAATGGGAGGAACTTATTCGTGAAAGGTGTGGTCTTAGCAGGTGGGTTGGGGACGCGATTGCGGCCCCTGACTGCCGTCACGAACAAACATCTACTCCCGGTTTACGATCGGCCGATGATCTATTACCCAATTCAAACCCTGGTTAATGCCGGCATTATCGACATCATGATCGTTACGGGCGGCAATTCCGCCGGTGACTTTCTAAAGCTGCTGGGAAACGGCAAAGCCTTCGGTCTTAAACATCTCAATTACACCTACCAGGAGGGCGAAGGCGGCATAGCGGACGCGCTGTCACTCGTGGAACACTTTGCCGCGGGTGATCCGGTCTGCGTTGTATTAGGAGACAATATCATTGAAGGCAACATCGCCGCTGCTGTGCGCGCTTATCGCCACCAGGGCACAGGAGCCAAGATCATACTAAAGAAAGTTTCCGATCCTCACCGCTTTGGCGTTCCGGAACTCGATGGTCGGAGTGTCCTGCGGATTGAAGAGAAACCCGAAGCGCCCAAGTCTGAATACGCCGTAATCGGAATTTATATGTACGACGGAGAAGTGTATGACATCATTCGCACACTAAAACCGTCCGGCCGGGGCGAGTTCGAAATTACCGACGTCAATAACGCATACATCAATCGAGACGAGATGACATGGGAAGAGCTTGAGGGCTGGTGGACTGATGCCGGTACCTTCGAGAGTCTTCTACGCGCTTCAAACCTCGTAGCCGAGACGGGCGCAAACAAAATGGAGTTGAACCGTGAAACCGAGATCGGCGCCAATGTGTAGTCCATGAAGGTTGTTCGCGTCATTGCCCGCCTCAATGTCGGCGGTCCGGCGAAACATGTCGTCTGGCTAACTAAGGGGCTGCAAACCGCCGAGTGTGAGTCGCTACTGGTAGCCGGAATAGTTCCGTCGGGTGAAGATGATATGGGCTATTTCGCGGCTGAGATGGGCGTGGAACCCATCTTTGTTTCCCAAATGAGCCGTGAGATTTCGCTTAAGGATGCATTAACGATCTGGAAACTTTACAAACTATTCCTGCGCGAACGACCTGACATTGTTCATACCCACACAGCAAAAGCGGGAACAGTAGGTAGATTAGCAGGATTGCTCTATCGCTGGTTCACTCCGGGCGCGTGTTTTGGACGGCCCCGAGCCTGCATATTCGTGCATACTTATCACGGACACATCTTTCATAGCTATTACGGTCAGATGAAGACGCGGCTGTTTCTTTTGATAGAAAAAGTCCTGGCGCGGTTGGTAACTGATCGCATCATCGTGGTTAGTCAACAACAGCGACGGGAGATCAATGAAGAGTTTGGGGTTGGTCGCGCCGATCGATTTTCGGTTATCCCGCTTGGTCTCGACATGAGTGTATTTGCCGAATGGGAGGTCCGTGGCAAGCCGTTTCGCGATGAGCTTAGCCTGAGTCCGGATGATATTCTCGTCGGAATTGTAGGCAGGCTAACGGAAATTAAAAATCATGAGCTGTTTCTCCACGCAGCCGCTGTATACAAAGATAAGTTTTCAAAACGGCCACCAGGCGCGCGGGTGCATTTTGTGGTCATCGGCGATGGATCGCTCAGAAAGCAGCTTCGGCAACAAACCCGTTCGTTGGGTTTGGCCGAAGACATAACATTCGTCGGGGGGCGTCGCGACTTAGAAGATATTTATCCGGCACTCGATATCGTTGCATTAACGTCGCGCAATGAAGGGACCCCTTTGACGCTGATCGAGGCAATGGCAAATGCTCGGCCTGTTATTTCCACAGCTGTGGGCGGAGTGGTTGACCTGTTAGGGCAATCGAATTCGACAGATCCCCACGCATCATTTGTGCTTTGCCAGCGCGGCATTGGCGTTGTTCCTGATGATCCGTTAGCCTTTGCCGCCGGCCTGGCTCACCTGATAGACGACGCGCAGCTGCGTCGCGAAATTGGCGAGCGCGGTTTACAATTCGTGACTGGCAATTATTCCAAGGAGCGACTTCTGCAAGACATTAAGACGCTTTACGCGGATTTGTTGAAGCGGAAGATGATTTCTCTCAACGCGTCTGCTCCTGAGAATCGTCTTGAGTCCGGCGTGTGAAATGTTCGATAAGCCTGGATGCCGTCTTGCGTAAAGCAGTAACTGGTTCAAGAGCGACAGACTGAAGCTTGTCGGAAAGAGGAGTCAAACTTTGCGTGTACTCATAACAGGCGGTGCTGGTTTTATTGGATCTCACCTTGCCGATGCATATTTGCACCGTGGTGATGAGGTTTTGGTCATAGACGATTTGTCGACAGGCACTATTGAAAACATTCGCCACCTCAAGAGTCATTCGAATTTTCACTACACAATAGATTCTGTTCACAATCAGCCGGTAACTGCTGAGCTTGTGGACCAGTGTGACGTTATCTTTCATCTGGCGGCAGCGGTAGGCGTAAAGCTGATTGTCGAAAGTCCTGTCCGAACAATTGAAACAAATGTGCGCGGCACTGAAGTGATACTGGCCCTGGCAAACAAGAAACAAAAAAGGGTGATGATTGCTTCCACGTCGGAAGTCTACGGCTTGAGCACCGACGTCCCGTTTCGCGAAGACGGTAATCTTGTCATGGGTGCGACGACCAAAGGCCGTTGGAGCTACGCGTGTTCAAAAGCCATTGATGAGTTTCTCGCCCTGGCTTACTGGCGAGAGAAAAAACTGCCTACAACTATTGTGCGACTTTTTAATACCGTAGGGCCTCGACAAACCGGACGCTACGGAATGGTCATTCCCACTTTCGTTAAGCAAGCTCTCGCCGGCCGGCCCATTACCGTATATGGAAATGGCAAGCAAACGCGTTGCTTTGGATACGTCGGGGACGTGGTAGGCGCACTGATCAAAGTAATGGACCATTCGGACTCTATAGGCCAGGTTTACAACATCGGCTCGACTGAAGAGATCTCAATCCTGAAACTGGCGGAAAAGATCAAGGAGTTGACCAACTCAGACTCTGAGATTGTCTTCGTGCCCTATGATAAGGCTTACGAGGAAGGCTTCGAAGATATGCCGCGTCGGGTTCCGGACATCTCAAAAATCAAACAGCTCGTGGGCTTTCGACCGGAGATAGGCCTGGAGGGCATACTGCAAAGCGTAATTAGTTTTCACAGCGGACGGCCTTCTTCTCTTGACGATTAAACTCCTTTGTCTGGCCTCCTGACTTGATTTGATATCCGCTATCTATTAGCTTTCCCTCTTACGCTACCCAGTCTAATAGTTCCGATCTCTCGTTCTGTAATGCCGTTTAACTCGTTCAATCTGCTGGCCGTCGCCGCGTCGACAATCCTGGCGCTCGCCCTTACGCCCATCGTTCGGAACCTCGCGAGGCGCATTGGCATGGTGGCGAAGCCGAAAACCGACCGCTGGCACAAGAAACCAACCGCAATGCTGGGCGGCGTGGCCATATGGTTGTCGGTTGTAATCAGCTATCTTGCGTTTGTTCCGCACACTCCATACGGCTGGGTAATAATTGGCGCGACTACATTTTTATTTTTAGTCGGCCTTGCGGACGACATTTTTCATACCAAGCCGTACCAAAAACTGATCGGACAAGTTATGGGGTCCGCCTTTGTAATCTATTACGGCTTGAGTCTGCCATGGACGAGTTCGTCATCGGTGAACATGGCTCTGACGATCTTTTGGCTGATTGGAATTACCAACGCGATAAACCTTCTGGATAATATGGACGGACTGGCGACTGGAATCGCGGTGATTGGATCCGCATTCCTGGCCCTCAGCTTTATCAATACCGGTCAGCCAGTCGAGGCGCTGATGCTCATTACCTTCGCCGGTGCGCTCGTAGGATTTCTCGTTTACAACTCAAATCCGGCTTCGATATTCATGGGCGATTCTGGTTCCATGTTTATTGGATTTTTTCTGGCGAGTGCCGCGTTGGTGAACGTTTCAGGTGGCCGGTCGAGAAGTCTTCTGCCCGTTCTTGCTGTTCCTATCCTGGTTCTTTTCATTCCCATCTTCGATACGACATTCGTTACGATTTTAAGAAAATTGTCTGGCCGCGCTGCTTCTCGCGGCGGGCTTGATCACACTTCACACCGCCTTGTTGCTCTCGGCATGTCAGAACGCCACGCTGTATGGATGCTTTATGCTTTTGCGGGCCTATCGGGTTTGCTGGCGCTTTTAGTTCAGAAGGTAAAGCTCGATGAGAGTCTGGCTGCCATTGCGGGCTTTACCGTGTTGCTAACGCTGGTTGGCGTTTACCTGGCAGGCGTTAAGGTCTACGACGAAACTGAAGAAGCATTGGCCCTGCGAGACAAATCGCTTTATGGTTTCCTGATCGATCTGTCTTATAAGCGGCGCATTTTCGAGGTGTTACTGGATGTAATCCTTATTCTCCTATCTTATTGGTGTGCTTATGCAGTGAAGTTTGGAGCGCTTTCCGGAAGTACCGCTTGGAAACTTTTCTTGCGCACGCTGCCTGTTCTTGTTTTCGTAAAGATGGCGGCATTTCTCTTGATCGGCGTTTATCGAGGGATCTGGCGCTATACCAGCCTTGATGATTTGATCGTTTTTGCCAAGGCTGTGTTACTTAGCTCGGTCCTGAGCGTGCTGGCCGTACTGTTTGCTTTTCGCTTTGAAGGGTTTTCGCGAACGATCTTCATCATTGACGGAGTGTTGATGTTCATGTTCCTTGCCGGCAGTCGTATGGCCTTTCGGCTTTTTCGGCAAGTAATAC
>JALYXE010000047.1 GCA_030947265.1 Acidobacteriota bacterium | reverse complement strand
GCTCTGGAGACCTGTGATCAAACCGTCCATAGAGCAATAGCGTTAGTTCCCAGGTTCGAGCGACTCCTTAGCGGTACCGCGGGCGCCCGCGCCCCCAACGCGGCGCCGCCACAAACACGGAAATTGAAGCATTCGATCATCTTTAATCGTCCGAAGCGCTATCTTCAAAAACAAACTGCGCGCCTTGCAGCGCTCACTGCGGGCGAGGGCGCCCGCGGTCCCAGCAAGAGGTCGCTCGGACAGTCCAAAATGACCCGCCACCCACAACGCCGTGAGATTTATCAGCTTACTTGTTGATTCACTCAGCGTCATCAACTAGTATCCACGAATCTGATTAGCTTCCCCGTGCGCTCTTTTGTGGAAATTTAGTTTCTTGCGACGCGTTTTAAACAAACGGTTAATTTACAGCCACTCGGGTTAATTTGATGAGGAAAAATATGATTGCAACAACATCTCTCTCGACCAGAGCCTGCATGCTGGTTGTACTTATCGCAACTCTCGGGTCGGGCGCGCTGGCTCAATCGCAGGCTACAACAGGAAATATCGAAGGCCGCGTAATTGATCCTAAAGAAGCGGCAGTGCCGGGCGCGACAGTGACAGCAACTAACCAACTGACGGGGCTTGAAAAGACCGCTACCACAGACGATCAGGGCGTCTTCACAGTCGCTTTCCTCCCGCCGGGACCCTATACCGTGCGCGCCAATGCGGGTGGCTTCTCGCAAACAGAAGTGAGGGACGTCATCGTTACTGTCGGTGGCAAAGCCCCGCTCGATGTAAAGCTCTCCGTCGGAGGCGCAAGCGGATCAGTCACGATCACCAGTGAGGCTCCGGTGGTCGAGACAACTCTGTCATCTATTTCGACAACCGTGAATTCGCGCGCTATTGAAAACCTTCCGGTGAATGGACGCAACTATCTGGACTTTGCAACCCTTACACCCGGCGTGATTCGGGATCAAAACCGCGAAGGCGATCTTTCTGTCGGTGGCCAGAAAGGCACTCTCAACAGTCTGCAAGTGGACGGTGTAGACAACAATAACACTTTCTTTGGACAGGCTTTTGGCCGCACCGGCGTGCGTCCACCTTATCAGTTTTCGGAAGAGTCGGTGCAGGAATTTCAGGTGAATCAAAATGGTTTTTCAGCGGAATTTGGACGAGCCGGGGGCGCCGTAATCAACGTGGTTACCAAGTCGGGTACCAACGAGTTTCACGGCGGCGGCTTTGAATTTTTCCGTGACGAGTCGCTGAATGCGAATACGCCTCAACTCAAAGCCTCCCGATTTCAGCGAGGGCTTCCAAATAAGCGGCCGCCGCTGCAGATTAATCAGTTTGGAGGACGGTTGGGTGGTCCGCTGAAACAAAACAAAGCCTTCTTCTTCGTTACTTACGATGGCCAGCGGCAACAGCTGCCAAACTTTCTCGATCCGGCTGGCTTTTTTACGCAGCCTGCCAGCGTCCAGGCGCTTTTATTACCCAAGTTGACCACTTATCAGATCAATCGCAATCAGGATGTCTTTATGGTGAAGAGCGACATTTCTCTTACCCGCAAAAATCAGCTGTCGCTCCGATTCAACCAGCAAAACTTCACAGGCAAGAATAATGAGTTCACAGGCACGCTCGGAACCCTGGAACATTCCGGTGACAGTCTGGCAAAGACTACGACGTTTTCGGGTGCGCTTGTTTCTACGATTAGTAGCAGCACAGTAAATGAATTTCGTTTTCAGCTCGCCAAAGACCGCGAGCCCGGGGCCGCAAACAGCACCGATCCTGAAGCCCAGATTCAAACTGGAAGCGGGTTTCTTCTTATCGGTAGAAACAATTTCAGCCCGCGCGAGACGACAATAAAGAGGGGGCAGGTTATCGATAACATTTCTTTCGCCCGAGGTCGCCAGAATTTCAAGGCCGGATTAGATTTGAATATCGATCACATCTTCAACTTCTTCCCCGGCTTATTCAGTGGGCAGTACACCTTTACGTCGTATGCAAACTTTGCTTCCAACACCCCATCGGCTTTTTCACAAAGCTTTGCCGGCGCAGGGACCACCGGCCCAACGACAAATCCAAACAGTAAGGATCTAGGGTTATTTTTTCAGGATGATTTTCGCGTCACTCCAAAACTTACTCTTAATCTCGGCGTTCGTTACGACAGACAATTCCTGGCAGCTCCCCCGGTGCGTAATCCAGATCCCGCGCTGATCGCGGCTGGACTGGATACCAGCCGGCAGCCAAAGGACAGCAACAATTTCGGACCTCGCGCCGGGTTTAGTTATGCATTCGATGACAAAACCGTTGTCCGGGGCGGCTACGGACTTTTCTACGGCCGCACCACGGCTATCATGTTAGGCACGGCGCATTCCAACAATGGCGTCAACATCCTCGGCGTGACGCTGAACTGCACACTCACGCCGAATCCCTGCCCGATTTATCCGAATGTGTTCCCTACCGCGCCTAACGCTGCTGCGAACCGTCCGAATCTTTTCCTCTTTTCGCAAAATTATCAGCAGCCCTATGTGCAACAAGGAAGGCTTGGCATAGAACGCGAACTGATGAAAAACCTGAGTCTCTCAGTCACGTATCTTTACTTCCGTGGCGTGCACCTGTCACGGACGCGTGATATAAACCTTTGCCCTCCGGTGGCCACAACAGCAGTGGACCCAACCACAGGCCAGACATTCACGATCCAGCGCTTTCCGGGCGCCACTGCGACGCCGCTCGCGGGCTGCGTGCCTCAGGCCGTTTCCTTCACTACAAACACACCCCTGCGGCCATTCTTAAATTACAACCGCATTAGTTTGTTCGAGAACTCGGCAAACTCACGCTATAACGGACTCGCCGTTCAAGCCAAAAAGCGTTTTTCACCGTCGCACTGGGTGCCCTTCTTCGATGGTAGCGGTTCTCAATTTCTATTCTCTTATACGCTCTCCAAAGCTGAAGATGATAAGCCCGATCAGACATCGGTGGTCCCAGGAGGCGGCGATGACTTCAAGGTTGCGCAGAATTCATTTGACCTGCGGGACGAGTGGGGTCACTCAGATGCCGACCAACGGCATCGATTGGTGATCAGCTCTATTTTTGAGGTAGGAAAAGTGAAGTCGACAAATAAACTTCTCCGGCTCCTGTTCAACGATTACACCTTTTCCGGAATTACGCAGATGCAATCAGGATTCGCTTATTCAGCGCAAATCGGGGCAGATATCAATCGTGACGGAAATTCTCGCGATGACCGGGTCCCTGGTCTCGCGCGCAACAGCTTCCATACACCAGCGGTCTTCCAAACGGACGCACGAATAACCCGGACCATTCGAACCAGCGAGACGACCAAGCTTCGTTTGATACTCGAAGGCTTCAATATCTGGAACCGGGCCAACGTCGGCCTCGCCCCGGGCGGAGGCTATTTTTCATTTGTGAACATCAATCAATACACTGCTTTTGCTCCTGTTGTGGCTACCAGCACGTTAACTCTGACACGCCCAAATCCGGGCGTGGCTTTTGGCTTACCGCGCTCAATCAGTACGCCGCGGCAATTGCAGCTGGCGATCAAGTTCGATTTTTGAGACTAGGTACCACTTGAGCGGCGCAATGAATGACCACTACCGTTCTGTCGTAGGTAGTCGTAGGTGCTGATGCAGTTTGAACGTGTGAATATTGACAACGTGGGTCGTATGAGGTCAGTACCACCCGCGGTACCTCGCGGTGGTACTGGCCTTATGGGTCCGCAACCATCATAATTGAATATTGGATGGAAACTGCATCACCACCGAGTCCTACGACGGCTTGACATCCTCTTTGCGCCTTGCCTATAGTCACTCTTCCGAACCTTAATTAATGAAACACGATTACTATTGCTACTGTTGTTCCGATTGTTGCTGGTACCGGTACCAGCGCGATCGGGGAGCCGTATGCATGCGTGGTGAGTCGGATATTTAGGAACTAGCGCAGCACAAGTTTTACGGCCAAGCCGATCGCGATAACCGAAAAGGATCGCGGCCGGCTTTTAGTTTTTGCTAAGAGGTGATCTGGGAATGACAACAGGTGTGATGGAGAAGATAACTTCCCTGCGGCGAGCGGATGCAATCGAATCTAACATCGGCAACACGCCCTTGATTCGTCTGCGACATATCACGGCTGCCCTGCCCGTGAGCGTGGAAGTCTTCGCCAAGGCCGAGCATTTGAACCCGGGAGGTTCAGTTAAGGACCGTGCCGCGTTGGCCATGATCCTCGCGGGGGAGCGAAGCGGACAACTTCGGCCAGGCATGACCATCCTTGATGCGACCAGCGGTAACACCGGCATCGCTTACGCAATGATCGGCGCGGCTCGAGGTTATTCGGTGGCAATTTGTCTGCCGAAAAATGCCGGCAGGCAACGTAAGCAAATCCTGCGAAGCTTCGGTGTAGAGATCATAGAGACGGATCCGCTCATGTCCACGGATGGAGCGCAAGTAATCGCGCGCGAGTTGTTCGAAGACAACCGGGAAAAATATTTCTACGCTGATCAATACAACAACGACGCTAACTGGCGCGCGCACTACGATGGGACTGCCGAAGAAATCTGGGAGCAGACCGACGGCAGCGTTACACACTTCCTTGCCGGGCTGGGTACTTCAGGTACCTTCGTAGGTACAACACGAAAACTGAAAGAGCTCAACTCTGCCACGCGGGCAATCGCAATGCAGCCGGATTCGCCTTTGCATGGACTTGAAGGGTTGAAATATATGGCCACCGCAATGGTTCCAGGTATCTACGATCCGGGTCTGGCTGACGAAAATGTCGAAGTCGCAACCGAAGATGCGCAGGAGATGGTTCGTCGGCTGGCGCAAGAGGAAGGGTTGTTGGTGGGCACGAGTTCCGGGGCCAATGTATTTGCCGCTCTGCGTCTGGCTCGGACATTACCATGCGGATCTGTAATCGTAACTATTTTGTGCGACGGCGGTGAACGCTATATCGAATAGCCTGGGGGCCATTTAAAAGAGAGGGCGCTATTTGGAATAGCAGCGGCATTGAAATAGAAGGCGCTATTGGAATGGGTAATCGACAGCGGCTTGGCCGCCGCGCAGTGCGGAAAGGCTTCGTTTCCGGCTATCAATCTCTGTACCGGAGAATATGCCTCAATCTTTCTTCGGAGGCGCAGCCTCGATAAAAAAGGCATTGACGGAAAGGCGCAGCCTTTCCGCACTGCAGGGCGGCCAAGCCGCAACGCTCAACTGAGCGAACTCCACCGCGAAATATGATTCACTTGGCAACACGACATCACAATGAGATCGCAGCGCATGGTGAGCGTGACTATCCACACGAATGCTGTGGGCTCTTGCTTGGAAGATTCAGCGCAGATGGAGCGAAGTTCGTTGTCGAGACCTATCCAATCTCCAACGCACGCGAGGAGGACGCAAAGCGCAACCGATTTCTGATCCGGCCGCAAGAGTTAATGAGGGGCGAGCGATATGCGGAAACGAAGAGTTGGGAAGTCATCGGATTTTATCATTCACATCCCGATCACCCGGCTGTTCCTTCTCAATACGATTTGGACCACGCATGGCCCATTTATTCGTATATCGTGATCTCGGTAAGTGGCCGCGTTGCGCGGGATCTCCGTTCATGGGAGATGGAACCGGATCGCTCCAGGTTTAGCGAAGAAGGAGTTCTCAATGAGACAACTGCCATGGAGACCAGTGCGCCGGTGGTTGATGAGCGGTTGATGAAGCCGAGATATTGAAAGGAAATTGATTATGCCAGTTAAGATAAATATTCCCACCGCGCTTCGCCAGTTTACAGGCGGAAGGTCTAACCTCGAGGTGGAAGCAACTACGGCAGGCGAGGCCCTGGATCGCCTCACTTCGGTACACAGTGACCTACGCCGCCATCTTTACGATGATAAAAATGCGCTGCGAAGCTTTGTCAATGTTTACGTCAACGATGACGACATCCGCCATCAATCCGGCGGAGACACCCCGGTCAAGGATGGCGACACGGTAATGATTGTGCCTTCCATTGCCGGTGGAGCTACCACCGAATCGCAAGTCGCGCCTACTTTGCCCCTTTTATCAAATGACGAGATGGCTCGATACAGCCGGCATTTGACCCTGCCGGAAGTTGGGCTGGAGGGCCAGCGGCGTTTGAAAGCTGCCAGCGTCTTGATGATTGGAACCGGAGGATTGGGTGCACCAACGGGAATGTATCTCGCGGCCGCAGGCATCGGACGCATCGGCATTGTGGATTTCGATGTCGTAGAAACTTCGAATCTCCAACGGCAGATCATTCATGGGACAGCAGATGTCGGCCGGCCTAAAGTTGAGTCGGCGCGAGATCGTTTGCGAGACATCAATCCCCATGTCGAGATAGAAACGCATGAGACGCAACTTAACAGTCGAAATGCCCTCCGGCTTTTCGCCAACTACGACATCATCGTCGACGGCACAGACAACTTCCCCACGCGTTATCTGGTTAACGACGCATGCGTTCTAACCGGCAAGCCTAACGTCTATGGATCTATCTTTCGCTTTGAGGGGCAGGCAAGTGTGTTTTGGGCCGCTGCTCAGAACGGACGCGGCGCCTGTTATCGCTGCCTTTATCCGGAGCCCCCGCCGCCCGGCCTCGTTCCGTCCTGCGCCGAAGGTGGCGTGCTGGGAGTATTGCCTGGCATTGTCGGCGCGATTCAAGCAAATGAAACGATCAAGATTATCCTGGGCGCCGCCGACATACTCGTGAACAGGCTCCTGCTGTTCGATGCCTGGCAGATGAAGTTTCGCGAGCTGAAGCTGCGAAAGGATCCGAAGTGCCCGGTTTGCGGCGATAACCCTTCTATCAAAGAACTGATCGATTACGAAGAATTTTGCGGTTTACGCGCTCAACCGCAAGCGGAACCAACAGCGCTTGAGGAGATCACGGCCCAGGAACTAAGCAACCGAATCGATCGCGGCGAGGATATTCAGGTAATCGATGTGCGCGAGCCGTTTGAATATGAGATTGCGCGCATTCGCGGGACCACGCTAATTCCTTTAGGGCACGTCGTAGCCCGCATGAACGAAATCGATCCTTCACGCGAGACCGTAGTTCATTGCAAAGCTGGAGTGCGCAGCGCAAAAGCAATCCAGAGTTTAAAGCAGGCAGGATTTCGGGGACGCTTGATCAACCTGAAAGGCGGCATCACCGCCTGGTCAGATCAGGTGGATCCAACCGTGCCAAAATATTAGACGAGAGTTACAAAGAGGGAATGCATCAAAGGTTTGGCTGGGAGGCAGGGATTCGAACCCCGATAGGCGGATTCAGAGTCCGCAGTCCTACCGTTAGACGACCTCCCAGGAAGAGGAATTTCAATTTAAGTGGAGAAGGTTTTCTTTGTCAACCGAATAAGAAATGGTGAATCGTAAATGGTGAATAGTAAATAGTAGATTGCAATGCTGCATGCAGAACGCCTCAACGATGAGTGATAATGGCGAATGATGAGGTGGGTTCTGTATTTACTATTCACGATTTACCATTCGCCATTTACGATTTTCTATTTACTATTCATTACAATCAAGGCAAAATGTGCTCGTTTATCTACCTCCCGTGCTTAATGGCACTCGCCCAGTCGCTCCCCCAGGTTTAGAAAATTAACTTCGGACTGGAAGTAAGATGACTGAACCCGACACAAAGACGGCAGCCGACAACTCAGCAGAGAACTATTCCGTAGAGACCAGTTCAGAAAACAAACCGGAAGAAGCTATCCGCGAACTCGTGGCGGGTTACGAAGCGAGAATAGATGAGGTGGCGGAGTTGATTGCTCGTGTGAGGCATGAAATCAACAATCCGCTAGCCGGCGTCCTGGGCCAGGCCCAGCTGCTGTTGCGCGAAGAGCTTAACGAGAAGGCACGGAAGCGTGCTGAAACTATTGAAGAGCTGGCTTTTCGTCTCCGAGACATCGTGGCGCAGCTACGCCAGGTTCAGAAGGATCCGAAGAGGTGAAGCCGCACCCTCGCCTATTTTGTTTCCAAGCTCCACAGGGGGGATCGGTGATATATCAATCGTCTCTGACTGCTGGATGGTTTTTGCTGCGCTAGTTTCGAGATCCGTCCTCTGAGCAAAAGACGCAGCCTGTGATAACAGGATCGCTAACAATAGCGAAAGTAGACGTTTCAAGCGCGAATCCTCCAGACTGAATCCGTGGCACAGGCGAATACTCATGGCAAGTAGGATGCCGGGTGGAAATGTCTTGAAAAAAAACCGGCAAGGTTTTTTGGTAATACTCTCGTAGCCGCCGGTCGCAGAGCGAACTTCGCGATGGTAGACTCTTGTGCGCATGGCAAGTAGAAAGCCTCCCACCCGGAATAACCACCTTCAGGAAGCCATGGCACTCCTCATTAGTAACCAGGCGGCGTTTGTGGAGCAGCTTGCCAGAAACGATCGAGAGCGACTTGTGCTCCAACGCAATGCGGAGGAATGGCGGCGCAACTCCGAGGAATGGCAGCGCAAGAGCGACGACCGGCAGCGCAAGAATGATGAACGACAGCGCGAGAATGAGGAGCGGTTTGATAGGATTGAGGCGCGGCTGGCCAGTATCGAGTCCAGTCTTATTCAGCTACCAAAGGCCATTCTTCAAACTGTTTTTGATCAGCTACCAAAGATCAAGAAAGAGATCGGATTCAAGTCTCCGACTTAGTGTGCTGCTTTTCGTTTTCCCAGCATGTACCAACAAGAATGCGTGACAGTTTACCTGCCACGCATTAAGACTCCCCGATATACTTCTAGCAAATTCTATTTTGTGGGAATGGCGGGTTGACGC
>JALYXE010000031.1 GCA_030947265.1 Acidobacteriota bacterium | reverse complement strand
TAAGAGGATCGTCCTCTGGGCAGTCGCGCCGGACGGCACGTTTACCCGACTCGGCCAGGTAGTGAATACACGCAACCGTAACGAGGCGCAGATTCAGACCGAGACCCAGTTGAAGGACTTCGGTCTGCTGGTTACGCTCGAAGACAAAAACGAGGTACCGAACCCTTCGGGTCCGATCTTCGCTACGGTCATCATGGACAACAGTAAGTAACGGCGCGAAAGTCCCCTACGTGCTTGCCTGTGGCTCGTACGCCGAGCAAAACGAGCTTTTTAAGAGGCTGCCTTTCTTCGGGGGTAGCCTTTTTTGTTTTGGGGGCCCCAGGGTCGTCTTACCCGTTTTCCCTGAGGTTTCGAGGACTCGACCTTCAAAGGCCGCCCCGACACGCCCGGCCGCCATAAGTTCAGCAAGAATTTGCTACCCGGCTGGGTTTTCCTTGAGTTAATATAGGGGTGTCAGGGTTGCGTTCAACGACTCTGATCCCAGTCGACGCTCCCTAGTCGACGCTTATCTCCAAGAAACACCGAGCAACCTGCCTCGGTCCCTTCCACAAAGAAGTCAGTCACGGTACAACTGAAAGCTATGTGCAAACGCATCTTCCCCCAGTTGCTGCTGATAGCTATTAGCATCTTCTCGGTCAAACCAACAATTTCCCAAGAGAGTCTGCCGGATCTCGTCAGGCGCGTTAAGCCCGTCATTGTGGCGATTGCAACTTACGATTCGCAGGGCGAGGCGCTGATGACGGGAAGCGGGTTCTTCCTGCGACCCGGTCAAGTTGTCACAAACCTACACGTAATCCGCGGGGCGCGGCGATGCGAGGTCAAGACGCTCGACGGGAAAGGAAAAGTGTTTCCTGTAGCGGGAACACTTGCGGTGGACGAAGAAGGTGATCTGGCGCTTCTCAGCGTGGAAACGTCGCTCGATCACCCGCGCGCGAGTGAGCTAGCTCAGGTGTTACCAGACGAAGGAGAAACGATCTTCGTGATCGGCAATCCACTGAAACTTGAAGGTTCAGTAACTAGTGGCATTGTTTCAGCAGTTCGGGAGGTTCCAAATGTCGGCAGAATCATTCAGATCACCG
Organism: Acidobacteriota bacterium; assembly: GCA_030947265.1. GTDB lineage: Bacteria > Acidobacteriota > Blastocatellia > Pyrinomonadales > Pyrinomonadaceae > PSRF01. The sequence goes on along the minus strand of JALYXE010000031.1, from coordinate 39,114 downwards.
CCCCGATTTCTCACGGTAACAGCGGCAGTCCAGTTTTCAACCTCAAGGGGCAGATCGTCGGCGTCGTAACGATAAAGGTTTCGAATGGACAAAATATCAACCTTGCGATGGGCGCCGCCCGGGTAGCAGAACTCCGGCCGGGCCAGTTGCGTCCGCTGACAGCCCTACCGGCAAAAGATAAAAACTCTGACACCGCAGAGTCCTCCTACCGGACGGGATTGGATTCGCTCTGGCTGGGTAATTACGACAATGCCATCGGTTACTTCGAAACTGCGGCAAATAGAAATCCCAGGCGCGTGGATGCGTGGGTCCAGGTGGGCTATTGCAAGGTGAAGCAAGGTAAAAACGAGGAGGCTATTCGGGCTTACCAACACGCGCTCCAACTCAAGCCCGATTCGGAAGAAATACACAACAAGTTGGGCGATGCCTATTACTACGCCGGAAGAATGCGCGAAGCCATCACTTCATATAACCGGGCCGCAACTTTGAGTCCCGCCAATGCTGACGCTCATTACAACCTGGCGGTCGCATATTTTGAAACTGGGAATGAAGGGCTCGCATTAACGGAATCAAGGATTCTTCGCCAGCTTGACGAAAGACTATACCAAAAGTTTGTGACTGAAACTCGCCTGGAACACTAGCCAGGAGCATACGGCAGGACCAGACGGCACGAGACGGTGAAATCTCACCCGGCTCGTGCCTACTGCTTCTGCTTCCTACTCCTGCGCTAGCCCCCAGCTTGGCCCGTAAAGATTCGCGTGTCAACGCTCTTCGGATTGCCAAGCACCACAAAGCGAATGTTGCGCATATATTTTTGGGCTACTCGCTGCACGTCTGCGGGTTTGACCGCGCTAAGTTTTTCGATGAAAAGGACTGAGTTGCGCCAACCGCCCCCAAGCAACTCATATTGAGCTAATTCGCCGGCCTGGGCTGCATTAGTCTCCTGGTTCATGTAATACGTAGTCAAATATTGAGCGACGGCGGCTTGTATGTCTTCGTTGTCCACTGGTTCTCTTTGCAGCCGGGAGATCTCTTCGAGCATGAGGTGGACCGATTGATTGGCATCTACCGCGGTAACGTAAATTCCTCCGATGTTTGCGGCTTGATTGCGTAAGAAAGCATCAGGCGCGTAGGAAAGATTTCTTTTCGCGCGCACCTCTTGGAAAACCCGATCACGCAGTATTGAACTCGCGATACGCATCGGATAAATATCCGGAGAGTTTGGCGACGGAGCCGTGAAAAGTCCCTGCACGTAGTTGGTGGGCAAATTGCGAGGCGTAATCTCTACAGAAGGCCTATCAAACGACAATTGTGGAACCGGCTCCGCACTGTATGCGCCTCGCGGTAATTTGGCGAAACTCGGGGCGATTAGCGCTCTAACCTTCGCCAAATTCAGATCTCCAACGATAACAAGCAGCAGCCTCGAGGTTTCCAACATCTTTTGATGATAGAGACGTAAGTCCTCTGTAGTTAATCGGCTAACCGATTCTTCGGTTCCTTCCATGCGATTCAGATAAGGATGGTTCGAATATGCTACTCGCTCCTGCAGTCGTTGCAGATAAGTATCAGGATCATCGGCGTCGTCTCGTAAGGAAACGACAAGCCGTTCCTGAACGAGGGCCACGTCTTCTTTAGTAAAGGATGGATGGAGAGCAACGTCGGTAAACACCTGCCATGAGCGGTCAAAGTTTGGTCGCGTGCAACGAAGCGACAACACTGAGTAGTCATTGTTAACGCTGGAGCCGATCACCGTTCCCATCCGGGCAAGCTCATCGCGCATCCGAGCTCGTGGAAAAGAGGCGCTCGCCTCGGTGGCCGCGTCAAGCATTAGAGCTTCAATGCCGGCGTTCGCAGCTGAAATGTTTCGTGAACCGCCTTTTATGAAAAGACCGGCGGCCACGCTCAAGCTTCCCTCGCGACGTTTCACCAAAACTCTCAGCCCGTTAACTTCAAACTCGCTGACCAGGGCCGCTTGTTTGGCAACCAGGCTTTGCGCGCTTTGCAAACCGCCGGCGAATTCAGGCTGCTTATCTTGCGCCCTATCCAGATCCCTGTTTTGTGCCGTCATCAGGGAAGCCGGAGCGGCCCCCAGAATCAAGGTAGAGATTAGAAAAAGTGCAGCTACAAACCGAGAAGTGCGTTTTTTCGGCGCGTGCGGTTCTCTCGCGGGGGCATAGACCGATCGCCCAGACACGTATGCAAGTGTAAGTCGGTAACTAATTATTATGCTTTTCATTTACCCGTTAACTCGTCCGGTTGAAGCTTAACTTTCTCTTGAGCTGTGGCTGAAAGCAGTGCCAGTGCGACGTGCGGTTTTCCCTGGATGTAGGTGGTTACGTAACGGCTGATATCTTCCCGCGAACTGGCGCGCAGACGTCCCAGATAACCGCGAAAGTATTGCAGCCCAGTCGAAGCCCACCAGAAACTTAGCGTGTGCGCATACTCGCTCAACTTTTCACGCAAATAGAGGTCGTCGGCCTCCAACAAAGCTTTTGCGCTCTCCAGTTGATCATCAGTGAAGTAGTCCTTATCATCGAAATGGGCCACTTCGTTATAAATAGCCTTGATGGCCGCGTGCGCTTTGTCAGGTGTCGTTTGCGCAATGATCGATATCGGGCCAACGTTGCGCTGCGTGTAATAGCCAATCCCCACACCTGTGGCCAGACCTGAATCCACAAGCGCTCGCTGAAAACGCGAGTTGGGCTGAGTCAGAATGAAGGAGAAGACGTCGGCGGCATAAGTTGAAGCATCATCTTTACCGATGGAAGGTCCATGCCAGCCGATGTTAATAATCACATTTTGTACCGGTTGCGTGATCACCGCGCCTTCGCTTTTTGCGAGCGGCGGATGCTCTACCAGTGGAAATTCAATAAACGGATCTTTCTCGCGCCGAGGCCAATCGCCATAAAATTCCTGCGCCATTTTGAAAATCTCTTCGGGGTTGACGTCACCTGTCACCACCAACGCCGAATTATTTGGAACGTAATAACGCGACTGGATGAGTCGCATCATCGTGGTGGTTGCGGTCGAAACGGTCTGTCGATTACCCAAAGCCTCTTTACGACTCGGATATTTATAAAACAGCCGATCATTCATCTCCTTATTGAGAAAGTAGAAGGGATTGGATTCGTTCCGGTCAATTTCGCCGATTACGACTTCCCGCTCGCGCTCAAACTCGCGCTCATCAAATAGCGGGTAGCGCACGGAGTCTCGCATGAACTGCATCGCGGTACGCAGGTTTTGGCTGGTCGTCGTGAAGAAGTAATTGACTACTTCTTCACGAGTCGAAGCATTGTAAGCAATGCCCAGTTGTCCAATCTTACGCAGGTATTCCTCCTGGTTTGCGACTGCCCGGTTCGTCTTGAAAAACATATGCTCGTAAAGATGCGACAGGCCATTCAGCTCTGGCGGCTCTGTGTATGAACCGTTCTTGGCTGCCAGCTCAATGGTGACAAGAGGAATCGAATGGTCTTCGAGAACGATTATTTCGAAACCGTTTGCAAGTATTTGATTGACGAGTTGAGCCTGCGGCAAGCGCGCAGGTGCAGCTGCGGTTTGTCGCGGCGCCCCATTGCTTCGGGGCTGCTGCGCAATTCTTCGCTGACCCGCGGAAGTTGCCGGATTGACGACCGGACTTGCAAGTAGAGACCAGACGAGTATGAGCAGGAGTAGACTACGTTTCACAGAAAGCTCCATTTGAATGTTTATTTTCCGGGGACTCGGGTTTTTCCATTGTTCTTTGAGTCGATTCGATGTCACTCTTCGCCAATTAGATGTCAGCCGGAATAGGATTCATCTTGTTCAATCTTTGACAGCACCCAATCAAACTCTCCCGAGGTTATCTTCCCCCCGCAGAATTGACAAATGCCGGCATTGTTAACCTTCAATGGCGCGCCGCAATTTGGACAATTCAGATCTGCGCGGGCAGCAGTTCCTACAGCCTTGCGATTTCGAACAAACGTCCAGTACTCACTCCAACTTCGAAGATTGGTTTTGGAGCCACTGACAACATTGCCTCCCTCGTCTACCGTGTAGTCGTAACCCTGCGCCCAGATTCGCAAAGTGATTGCATTGTAAAAAGCGTCTTCCTGGATTTTCACCGGTTGCACACCGTGGATCTTGCATTGGTCCAGAATGTTTCGCAGGTGCTGCCGCTTATAGGCCTCAATCCAATACTGATGCATCTGGAAAAGATTGTCGGTCTCGTGGGGGCGCGCTCTTTCCCAATTCAAGGTGGACCAGGCAGCTTGTAACTCATTAAAGATTAAACTGGAGCGCGCTTGAAATTCGCGCCACGAAAATGTCGGATTGCTTACTTCAAACTGGGCCCGAATCTTCGCAAAGTTTGGCTGCACGACGCTGGAAAGAGCGGTGCCACTTTCTGGAACATCGGAAGTAAGTAATGGCCCCTCCTCTTCCTGGGTAAGCAGGGCGATTTCTCTCACGTACCACTGAAACTCGCCGCTATCAATCTTAGTGCGACAGAATGCGCAGGCACCCACCGTGTCCCTTTGGAGCGGCGCGCCACAACGAGGGCAATGAAGCGCCGTTGCCTGCTGCGGAGTTGAAGATAGCACGTCGCGCTTGCGCTCAAGTTCCCAGCGCTCGCGAACATAGTAGGTCATCTCAGTGGGCACGCGGTCTTTCCCGGCAAGGACTTCGGTGTAGTTTGCTTCAAACGCCAGGCTGATACTCACGACTGGTGTTTCCAGTCCGCGTACTGCCGCGATTTTCATCCCGCCGATGATTATCCCCTTCACTTCTCGCAGACCGCTCAGGTTTCGCTGTAGTAGAAGTTTGCGCGTAGATTCGCTGAGATAAGGCGAGAATAAATCCAGCGCACTCGCGCCGTGTCCGCGCGCGTCTTGAACCTTTGCGTAAAGCGCGTAACAAAAATCCGAGAAAACAATTTCCGAAAAGTTAGGATCGAATTTACGTAACTGCTCAAAGGCGCGCGCAAACCCTTCTGGGCGTCCCGGAACGCTTGCCAGTCCCAATGGAAACTCAGTTGTTGTATCGGATGTGAAAGCTTCCTGTTTGTTCCGGCCTCGCGTCGTAAAGCGGTAAACCACGAAGACGACGAAAACTATGTCGAGCGGGACTCCGACCGCCGGATACTCAATCGTGAGGTACACCAGAAGTCTAACCACGCCAATGATGGCGCCGCCGTCCCCACCGCTGTCACCTCCATGACCGCCACCACCTCCGTATGATTGTCCGCCACCGACTCGCGCGCTTACCTCTTCAGCAAGAAACAGAAGAAGCAATAACGCGCCAACAGAAATGCCCGTGAGAAGCGGCAGGCGCTCGCCGAAATCGGCGGCCGGATTCGCGATACGCCATCTTTTCATTTCAATTCAAACCGTGGCACGTCAGGCAATTCATTCGGATTCTCGCGGGTCGCAGGCAAATGTTTCGAGAGTAGACCGCCCAGATCACGCAGTGCTTTCAGCAGGGTATGCGGCTCGGGCTTTCTACCCACCTGGCGCAATTCAAACAAGATTTGATTCCACTCGAGCGGCGACACACTTTTCAAAACTCCTCGATCGGCAATCAGCTCCAGCCGGCGCTCCAGCACGGAAAGATAAATGAGCACGCCCATTTCCGCAGTGGTGTTGGCAATTCCCGCTTCATAAAACATAGCCGCCGCACCCAGACGAACTGCTTCGCGACGAAACTTTCTATTGGTGAACAGGCGGCGAACGGAATTACTCCGGGACGAAAGGTACGTGCCCAGGAGGAAGAGCAAGCCGACATCTATCGCAACCCAGTATTGGTGAAAATCAAAAGGGGAGAAAAGCAGAAACAGGAGAGTCGCAAAAGCGAGAACTGTACCGAATAGATAGTCGGCGTGACGGTAACTACCCGATCGTGAACGGACTATAAGGACCAACTCTGCATCGGTAGTTGTTTCGATCTCTCTTATGCAGCTGCTCAGGGCCTCGCGGGCTACCTCATCGAATCTGGCTCGCTTCATATTTGATGCCGTCCGGCGAGGCAGCCCGTCGGGGTACTAATGAGGCTGGTCCACTACATTGGGGATCCAGAATATTTGTCCCTCAGCTTCAACGTTCTTCAATCCATGCCTGGGCAGGTCTTTTTCTTTCAGGCCAAGAAAAGTGAAGTGTGGCAAGTCGCTGAGTACGGTTTGAAACCACCCATGCTTCGCCAAAATCTCGCGTACTCGGGGATTGCCAAACTCATTCACGTCGAAAGCGAGCATGGCGATGTGCTGCGAGGTGCCTGGCGCGGCTATCGAATAGAGAATTGACTTTGAAAGGTCTTTGCTGAAGTAGACACCGGTCCTCTCAAGTTCCAGCACTTCGGCGACCTGACTATGCAGCGGCAAACTTTTCAAGCGCGTTACCTGGGCCGCCGTTAGCTTCCCCTGCGTAAGCCAGTAGTCGAGGGCGGGGAGGAAACGCGTGTCCCACAATTGCAGGCTGTCCTGGTACGTTCGGCGAGCGGCTTCGGCTCCGTCACGCGGTGTGATTTCGAGACCCTCCTTTTGCGCTTCCTCGCGGGCTCTTAATAACGCCTTCATCGCTTCCGGCTGCAACTCTACCTCAGCGCCGGCCATTGTTTCCGTTACGTAACTCGCTTCTGCCTGAAACTGCGTTACCTGTGCTTCGCTCGTGAAGATACAAACCGGCGGTGGCTTCACCTTCTTGTCCGCAACAAACATAGCTCCATAGTCTTCGAGTACGCGCCGCGCCACGGAGTCTGATGGCGGACAAACGTTCTCGATTTTAGTCTTCCGTTTCTTGAGCGATTTGCGCAACACTTCATAAAACGAAGCGGGTTGTTCGCTAGCTTTGTCTTCGGTATCTTTGTCTTCGGTGGTCGTAGTCATTGCCTTGGAATATTTTCCCATTGTTGCTCGCATCATTTCGTCCATTATTGGCGATCGGCTACTCTGCGAATGCGTTGGGAAATAGCAGAGCAAAACACAAATCAGTAAGCCTGTTAAAAACTTCGAACAGTGCCCGTATTCATCTGGAGGACGCGATGATGGGGCCTTCAATTCCAGAACCATTCGCGAGCTTGGCACGGAAAATCTTTTGAGTAAAACTGAAATAACTTGGGCTACCTTGATTGCGAAGTGAGCGATAATAGTTGGGTACGCCGACGCGGGTCAACAAAGCGTTATCTGGGGTAGTGTCGCTCACATTGTTCTTTTTGGAGTGCGGCCACCTGTCGCCGCTTTCACCCGCGGCTGCTTGACGCCGCATTTCTGCTAGATTGCACTTGTCTCGCGAAGACCGCGACTACCGGGGTCCCCGGCGCGGCAGCCGCGCTGGGGTGGTCGAGTCGCAGCCGAGCAAAGCGCTGACACGTCAGCGCACTCCAAAGGGACTTTGGCCTCGCAGGTCGCCTTAACGCTACTTGGGGGGCGGATCTCATTTTCCTTACACACTGTCGGGATTTGTGGCGTTGAGCGGTAAAGCGATGAACTACAACAATCTAATCAGAGAAATTGTTGGTGCTTATCAAAAGCATGGTTGGCAATTGCGGCGCGTACTTTTGCGTCCGCAAACTCGCACTGAACTTGGAGCTGATGTCCTCCTGCTCAATGGTGCACAGGTGGAGGAATCCTTGATTGACGCGATCTGGTTTTCGCGCCCGTCGCACCAGCAGCGCGAAGCCTGGGAACTAAGGCTGCTGGGCGAAAATCCTTTTGCATTACTTGAAACTTTTGAGAAAGATGAAACGGAAGAAAAGCGGGAAGAATTGCGTCGCGAGGTGGAAGCACGTCTACGAGATTACATTTCGCGTTAGTGGTGGGGTGAGCACCGTGACGCTGAGAGCAGACAGCCAATTTATTGCTTGCCCATTTTTACGGGAATTTCCAGACGCTCGCCGCCTCTCATCACCACGAGTTTGATTGTGCTGTAGGGTAAGGCACGCCGGACTCGCGATCGGAATTCTTCGGGCGTCCGAATCGGAATTCCATCAAACTCAATAACAATATCACCGTTTTTAACACCAGCGAGATCGGCAGCTCGGCTTTGCAAAATTTCGTCAAATCTCACGCCGAAGATCTTAGTGCCAGGAATCTCGACACGTTTCACCTGATTATCGTCGTAGCCAAACTGACCTCGACCCTCGGGCCGTTCACGAAATTGCCTACTCAGGCTATCAAACTCTCCCTTTGAAATTGTCGTGAGTTTAGTGTTCTTTGTTTCTCCGTCGCGAACGTAAACAACATCCAGTGTCTTACCGATAGGAGTGCGACCCAGCAACTCCATCATCTCATCGTCGGTGTGAACAGCCTGACCATCGACAGTGGTAATAATGTCACCACCAACGAGGCCCGCTTTGTCAGCGGGCGATCCGGGGGGTTCAACATTGTCAAAGGTGACCCCACCATCAGTCGTGTCAAAAGAGTTGACTCCTGCATAGGAACGAGAAGGAATTCCTTGCCTGATTTCAATGATGTTTTGGCGGATCGGCTTTATGATGGCGGTGAACCCGGCGGCGGCGATAAAGAAAATTAGCAAACCGATAAACATCCAGGTCATGCCCGTCATGCGACCTCGACGTTTTCTAATATGCCCGCCGTCGGAAACGGCCATAGGTCCACCGGAAGCCCCGTAGTGGCCCGAATTTGGTGAACCGTGCGCCGTTAAGGTGCGGGCAGGAGCGTTCTCAAAACGAACTGTCTCCGTATACTCCGCCGATCCTTCTCCTAGCCGAAAGCCGCAGTTCCGACAAAACCGCAACTCTTTAGGCATTGGTGAGTGGCAGTTTCCACAGGTGGTAACGGCCGGATCAAGTTCTGACTTCATAGACATTTCACTAAGAGGTTTCCAACATCCCGGATTTCCAGACACGCCGATCAAGGATCGGCAAAAAGAATATCAGATTCCTATACGCCAGAGGATGCTTTGCGGTTGCATAGATGGTTTAGCCTATTGTGCCGTCATCCTGACTTCGATGAACTCTGGAGGGCCTATTAATCGGGTTACGGCGGTTGTTCGTTGGCACGCCTGCTGTGTTTGAGCCAGGCGGGTTGGGTGAGACCAGCTTTATGCCTTGCCGGTGCCACATGGACAGGTGCCATAGTTCCGGTGCAATATCTTTAAGGCTTTCAAAGTTCAGGCCCGGATGGGTTTGAACTGGGAGGATATTGATAAACGTGGAAGTGACTAAAGCACTTGCGGCCCTTCAACCGCTTTTCGGCAAAGACAATGTGGAGATTGTAACGGTTGACGGCCAGCGCGTACGAGGCGTCGTTCGCAGCATGAAAACTACTCAAGCACTCACAACTCCAAGCGTTAAGATGGAGTGCGCGAATGGTGAAATCGTGAAGATACCGTTTCCGAGCATAGCAGAGATCACAGATCACAATTCACTTGAGAACGAGGAGTAAACCGGCGCAGTCAACAAGTTGCAGTTCACAAGACTTCGGTATGAAAGCCTCCTCGCTTACGGAGCAACACCCAATCCTGGTCACGCTTTACCACTGCTCTCCATCACCGGTCACTACTTTTTCCTGCTCGCTTCGCGTATAGTACGCCGTTTTTGATTTTCAGCGAATTGGTTTGATTTGGGAGGCTTTAGCGCATTGTCATTAATGATGGAAGATTTCGGCGGTCGGCTCGCAAGTGTTTGGTCGGAGCTTCGCCCAACCACTCGCGGGCTTGTCGAGCGCGCCTTGCAGGCATCGAATGCCGCGCCGCCACAAGTTCGTAATACTCAAAACGTTCCTTACGATGCGCGTGCAGATCACGAATTAAGCCTACTGCTATCAGCGCTCGACGAGCGAACTTTGGAGAACGATGGATTATTAGAAAATGAGAAAGGGAAACAATTGCGTCACATTGCGGATACTTGCGCCGAAGTATTACAGGAAAAAACCAGGTCGGCAGAAGTCTTCGCCCAACTGGTGCACCGCGCCGACAATCACCGCGATTATGCCCGCATCGACGCTCTCGCCAATGGATTGAACCGGTTTGCGCCAAGTGAGATTTGTGAGTTGGCGCGATCAGAAGATATTGTGGTTAGGGCTCTGGCAAACGAAGCGCTGGCACAGTTTCCCACTTCCATTCTGGTTGGCTTGCTCAGCGATCCCGTTGATTCGGAGATTGCCCGCGAAGCTCTTCGCCGCCAGGCATTGGATTATGGTTCGGAAGAGGCTCGGCAAATCGTGAACGCGCTGGACCAAATCAATATGAACCAGGAAGACTTGTAAGCCACCCTGAGAGATGTGAGTAGCGCTCGGCGGTGTCAACTACTAAGATTTTCCATTTGTCATTTCTCGACATTTCTCAATTATCATTTGTCACTGAAAACGACTGGGCAAATCAATGACAAATGAAAAATATCAAATGATATTTGGAAATCTTTTTGCGGCTGAGGAAACTCGGACCGCTCTTAAGCGGCGGCCTTTGCACCAATTTCGTGTAGCCGTGCTACGACCTGATCAATTAGCCAGTTTGGGGTTGAAGCTCCAGCGGTCACGCCAACGCGTTTCGCGTTTTCCAAGTCGGTAGGATTGATTTCTGCGGGTGTCTCTATCAAAAAACTTTGTTCGCACTGCTCCTGACAAACGGCCAGCAACTTGACGCTGTTTGAGGAGTGGCGCCCACCGATCACGTAAAAGATATCCACCTGGCCCGCGAGCGCTCGCGCCGCATCCTGGCGATCGCGGGTGGCCGAACAGATTGTATTGACCACCTGCGGTTCAGCGTCGGCCTTCGCACGCACCGCCTCCGCCACTTCGAGGAAAGTCTTCAACTTGATCGTCGTCTGAGAAACGACGAGCGGTGCTCGCAACTGTGGAAGTGAAGCAACTTCGCCGGCATCGCGAACGACATACGTGTTATTCGGCGCATAACCAACGACACCTATCATCTCAGGATGGTCCGGGTTGCCGGCAACTACTACATCTCTTCCGTCTTTCGCTGCGCGTTCGGCCAGGTGTTGAACCCTGGTAACGAAGGGGCAAGTTGCGTCAATTACCTTGGCCGCACGTTCTTCCAGTTCGCGCTGCACCTGCGGCGTCACTCCGTGCGCCCGAATTACTGCGATTGTGTCGGCGTCGGCTTCCTTAGGTTTATCAATCGTCGATACTCCTAACTCGCCTAGTCGTTCCATCTCCTGGGCATTATGAATCAATGGTCCCAGCGAACGAATAGGCCGCACGCCTTCTTCGACCGCGTCTTCTACCATCTCGACCGCACGTTCGACGCCAAAACAAAATCCGTACTCGTCAGCTAATAAAACTTCCATTTTTACCTGGCGCAACCTCTAAAATTGCGATCCCTGTTTGGCAGCACGCAAGCCGACAGCTTGCGTTGCCAATTAGTTAATTGGGTCCGGTGCGCCGCTTGATTTATCTCGGTTCCATTTCTGATGCCATTCTTCGCGCACACGGTCGCCACCTGCCACACGTGCGTCGACCCACTCAATGTCTTTGTCAATTAACGTGCGCACGGTACTTAAGAACGATTTCTTCAAATCGCCCAGACTATGCGCTACATCCTTTGGCAGAATTGCGTACGACGCATCCCCCAAATAACGCAAAGCGTCACATAACTCGTTCACGACGCTGCGTCCCGATTCCGTTGTCTCCTGCATGATGAATTCCCTCCAGACTCCATGAAACCGCAGTTGATTCTTACGGCTTGAATATCTTAGCACTACTCAAGTACGACCGCACGGCGAGTCGCGTTCCAGGATTCCGCGGCTTTTTCGGCCCCAAACGGCGGCTTGCCGTAAATGGTCACCTTTGATCCGGTGGCACCGAATCGGCATTTCCCTTTATGAACCGATCAAACCAATAGAGCTGCCAGTTAAGGCTCTCGACCAAATGCTTTGGTTCGCCCGTGCGCGTCAAATTGTGGTTTTCGCGTGGAAACATAACGATTTCAGTGGTCACGCCGAAATGCTTGAGTGCGCGGAACCACTGTTCACCCTGTTCTATGGGCACGCGAAAATCGTTGTCGGAATGCAGAATCAACGTGGGGGTTTTGACATTCTTTGCGTACTTCAATGGTGAACGATCCCAATAAAGATCAAACAGCTCGAATAGATCCCCGCCAAAGTCGGGTTTGTGGCCGTAGGCGCCATCTCGCGTGCCTTCGTCGGAAATAAAGTTTACGACGCTTCGCAACGTAACCGCAGCCTTAAACCGATCCGTGTGGCCAACAATCCAGTTTGTCATGTAGCCCCCATAGCTACCTCCGGTCACGCCCATATAGTCGGCATCGATCCAGGGATATTTTTTCAGCGCCGCGTCAACGCCATTCATGACGTCCTGATAGTCCTTCCCACCCCACTCGTTCACGATGCCCCGCTCAAACTTCTGACCATAGCCGGTTGAGCCGCGCGGATTGGTGAACAACACTGCATAGCCCCTGGCCGCATAAACTTGAAACTCGTGATACCAATCAACGCCATATTGGCCCGCCGGTCCTCCGTGCACGCTTAGAATCATTGGATACTTCTTGCCTTCCTGCCAACCAATAGGTTTGACGATAAAGCCGTCAATGTCCCAATCGCCGGCGCCCTTGTAATTAAACCGTTCGACGTCGGCAAGCTGCAGCTGTTTCCAAACCTCCTCATTTACTTTTGTAAGCTTGCGTTCGTTGCGGCCATTGAGATCGGCAATATAAAGATCGTCAAGATGCTTGAAGTCGTTGACCATGTAGACCATTGATTTGGTGGCCCAACTAAAATCGACATTGCGCACGGCGCGCGCGCCGGAAGTGACCTGTGTGATGGATTTGTCTGCAAGGTCAACGCGGAAAAGGTGGTTTTCGCCTTTCACACCCGTTTCGAAATAGAGCGACTTGCCATCCGCTGCCCATTCGAGACCACCAGGGATCAAATCCAGGTCCTTAGCCGCCAGCACCGAAGGCGCGCCGCCTGTTGCAGGCGCTAGCCAGATCTTAGGATGGTCGCGCTCGTGAATCTCACCGGTAAACGCGATAGTCTTCCCGTCTGGCGCCCATCGAGGACTGTTGTCCGCTTCGTCGTGATCCGAAATCTTTGTCGGTGTCCCTCCGTCAGCCGACACTATCCAAACATCGGTGTTGCGATTGTCGTCATACTCCTTGCCTGTACGATTCGAAACAAAGGCGATGCGCGATCCGTCAGGGGACCATTGCGGATCGCTGTCATTCCAATCATTGCCCTCAGTGATCTGTTTCGCGCCGCCGCTGTTCACATTGACGACCCAAAGATGTGTGCGCCGATCGTCGAACCAGCCCGTGTCGTTGAATTTGTACGCGAGACTTTTGTAATGCCTGACGTCGCTGCGGTCTTTGCTTTCGGGCCGTGCATCGCGGCTATCGCCTGGCCCTACGCGACTAACAACAACCAGGCGCGTGCCGTCAGGCGACCACCGAAAAGTGTTTACCCCATTTTTCAAATTGGTAATGCGTCTTGCTTCCCCACCCTTCATTGAGAGCAGGTAAACCTGATTGCGCGGTTGCTCCGAAGGACCGGAGCCGGCGGCGGCTCCGGCCGCAGCCGGCGGTGTGGGACCAGCCGCTGCAGTTGGGCCAGGCAACGGTGATGGACTTTGCCCTGGCGCAGGCAATGAGTTTCCCGGCGAAGATGCAGGCGTCGCGGACAAGGAGGATGGTCCATCAACTGAAGGTCGCGAAGATAAAAACGCGAGCCAGTTTCCATCGAGGCTCCAGCGTGGGGAATTGGAAGACTGTGGACTGGTTGTAAACTGCCAGGGAGCGCGACCGCCATCCGTCATCACCATCCAGATGGAAGAGTTTCTCCGATTTTGCGCGCGATCAACTTTAGTCACGACGTAAGCAATCATCTTCCCATCCGGAGAAATCTGCGGATCGCTTAGGAAGTCGAACGAGTAGTAGTCTTCGGGCGTGATCCCGCGCGGTACGTGATTAGCTTGCGCGCTGACAGTAATTGGTATGGCCGTTATCGAAAGGCAGAGAAGCAGCGCCGTGGCGCAAAAAGTTCTGATCGGATCTTTCATTATGTTCCTCTTTTTGTTGGCATGACCGCCGATAGCTGAACGCTGATTGTTCGCTCGCGCGGGCATTCTATCCGAATCGGCAAATTTGAGCCTGGGAATCGTTCGCGCAGTGTATTATCCAGCTATACGCAGAAACGAATTGCACGCCGTTCGGATCAATAAGATCAGAGCCGGCGCGCAATTCGTGATACTGAAGGGAACTAAAGGGCGGATGAGGTTATCTGAGTGTCATTCGTGAGATGGAATGCAAGCTTCGCGTCGTCTGGCGTCAGGACTGGGTGATAAGTTTTGCCGTAAGTCGCGACGATCTTCTTCACATAGTTTTGGGTTTCACTATAGGGCGGCACACCTTTGTATTTGTCCACCGATCCTTCACCAGCGTTGTAGCCGGCGAGTGCGAGTGAGACATCACCGTCAAACCTCTTCAACAGCCATTTCAAGTATTTTGTTCCAGCTTCGACATTCGCGGCCGCGTCGTCAGGATCCTTTAAACCAAATCGCTTTGCTGTAGCCGGCATCATCTGCATAAGACCGCGGGCACCGACGTAGGAAACTGCGTGCGGATCGTATTTCGATTCCTGCTTGATGACGGCATGAATGAATCGAGGATCAACACCGGCTCGCTCGCCCGCGCGGAAAATGATCCAATCCAGATCACAATCACCAGACAGGGGAATGTCCGCTGGTATCGTCTCCATTTGGGAAGTGGCTCTAACTGAAGGTGCAAATACGGGACTGAAAAAGAGTCCGGTGAAATTCGTAAGAAAGAAAAGCGAGATTATGGCAAAGGGGGCGAACTTAAAAGAGCGAAAACAGGATAAGGTTCGGGTAAATTTCATTAGGATTCTCCATGGGAGCGATGGCCCAAGGACCATCCAATTAACATTCCAACTCGAGCCACGCATGGGGGGAACCGATTTGCAAAGAGCTTGAAATCGAGACCGAGACTAAGATGGCGGAATGTTCACGGCAGTTGCTTTTTTATCACAATGGTTTCGCTTCTAAGTCATTCATTGTGATGTACTTAAACGAGGCGCGAACCGCGTCAATACACGTACTAACAATCGTTCATCTTGAAGGTTCTTTGCTCCCAATGACGAATTCGGGAGGAGTCTAAACGGATGAAGGTTGCACTATCGTGTACGCAGCGTTCCTGGAAGTTCCCTGGGTCGTTCATCTTGAAAGTATGTTGCGTCGTCCGTAAAAAAATATTTCCTTAACGCAATAAAAAACTGCATAAAAGTGAGCGGCGATTTGACACGATCAGGCAGGGAATCCGCACTCTCTTTCGGGGGGAGGTTAAGAGGTTCTTTTTTTAAATAGTTAGCTCGCTTCAAGCAGGCCCGGGGACTAATAGCGCTCCTCCCGTCCCCTTCGATACTCGGCGCTATCCCGCACCAGACCGACGCCAGGGCAAAAAGCGAAACGCCAATAAGGAAGACGCGTCTACGCCCATAACGATCACCGAGTGATCCTCCCACCAGCAGCAAGGCGGAGAGAAACAGTGAGTAGGCCTCCACTACCCACTGCACTCCAATCGCCGTGGCCTGCAAATTCTTCTGGAGCGCGGGAAGCGCAACACTGACAACGGTGCCGTCAATAATGCCATGCTAGAGGCTAGGATGCTGGCTGCGAGAATCCAGCCGGCCTCAGTTTTTGTACATGGAGCTGCTGATTTGTGAGACAGAATAATTCCTTCGTCGCAGGGCTCTCGTATTATGTTAGGCATCAGGCTGCCACGTGTGAATCACTTCGCCCGCGTCAGCGACGATTCGACGACAGATCATCGCCACCGCCATGAATGTATTGTCTTGATTTGACGATACCCGCTTTGAAATGCGCGCCGATATTAATTGCTTCTATGTGACGAAGCCAAAGCTTCAACTCTTAAACGCTTCGACAATACTGAGTGGCGACTTCGTTGGAATCACACGTTTGAGTGCAAAGCCCGATTGCCCAAGCAACTCGCGATACTCTTCCTCGGTGCGTTCGACTCCGCCCGGCGATACGAGCATCTCGAGGTCCTGAATTTTGCTGAAATGGGGCTCGTTGCCTGCGGGTACCACCATCTCCAACAGCAGCAGTCTGGCGTCTGGCGCTGCCGCACGATGAATGGTTTGCAAAATTTTCAGCGCCCGATCGTCGTCCCAATCGTGAATGATAAACTTCATCATGTAAGCGTCAGCGTTTCCGGTCACCTTTTCGAAGAAGTCGCCTGACTCCAACTTCACGCGATCGGATACACCCTCCTCCGCCAACAAATCGGCGCGCCTTCGATCACTTGCGGTAGATCAAACAACACGCCCTTGAGCTGCGGATTTGCTTTGAGAAATCCTGCCAGCAAGATTCCGTGACCGCCCGCAATATCAAAGTTTCCACTCCACCAAAGTTGTAGGCTTCGATAAGCGAGGGCAGAGTGCTCAGGGAAAGACTCGTCATCGCCCGATTGAAGATCTCGTATTCCTCAGGCTTCTGCTGCAGGTAAGGGAAGACTTCGAGACCATGAACGTGTTTCCAGGCGACCTTGCCGGTCTGCACGCTATAAATCATGTCACCGTAGACCGCCCAATGCCATTTCTCTCCCATAAAGATCGCCGCATCACGCAGCGAGCCGGCATGCTCAGTCAAAAGGAATTCCGCGGACGGCGTTAACCCGAATACGTTCTGTTCGGTCTCAGTAAAAATTCCGACCCCGGCTAACGATCGTAATAGCCGGTAAAGCGATCGCTCGTGAGTGGTTGTCTGCGCCGCCAGCTCACGAATATTAAGTGGGCCATCTTTCAATAGGTCGGCAACGCCAATCTTGGCGGCAACGTAGACGGCCTGGCTCGGCAAACATCCGCCAAGGATCTGCATCAATTGAGCTACCGGCGGGATTGCTTCCGGCGCTGTTTGAGTTCCAGGTGTTTGAGTATCCATACGTTCTCCTTTGTCGCTACTCTATTGATCTAATAGCGTCCCTGATAAGCAAAATAATCGCAGAGGCGCAAGTGGAGGAAGTGTCAGCGGCGCTGATCTGCCAGCAGGTTTCTGTCACTTAAGCTCGGCCAGCCACTTCGCCCGTTTGGGTGTTAACGCGAACCACTTCGCCTTCTTTGATAAAGAGAGGCACACGCACAGCGAGGCCGGTTTCAAGGGTAGCCTGCTTGGATGCTCCTCCGGCGGCTGTGTCGCCGCGCATACCTGGTTCAGTAGAGATGACGGCGAGTTCGACGTATTGCGGCAGTTGCAGCGAAACAGGCGCGCCGTTGTATCTCAGAACCTGGAGAGATGTACCTTCCTTGAGATAACCACGATCGGTCTCGACCGCCTCGGGGGAGAAAGTAAATTGCTCATAACTGTTCTCGTCCATAAAATGAAAACCATGCGCGTCACTGTAAAGAAACGACGCGGGCGCCAACTCAATATCCGGTTCCTCAAACTTCTCGCTCGAACGAAAGCTCTTTTCCATCACCGCGCCTGTCAATAGTTGACGCAACCGGGTGCGCACCATCGTCGCTGCTCCCCGCGCCGTAGGCGAAGCAAAGAAAACTTCAAGAACTACGTAAGGCTGACCGTCAACAGCAATCAGCAGCTTTCGTTTTAGTTCGTTGGCCGTAACAAGTGCCATTCAATTTATTCCTTCCAGGCGAGATTCTGTTTAATGTGGCGCGACGCGCAATTTTCAGGCTGCAAAGTGTTCTGGGATAAATTCCATAAGCCGCTAACTAATTTCCAGACAGACAAGAATGTCTGTCCTACCTAACTGGTTCGCGCAAGACGGCATCCGCGGCGACGGCCGCGATGCGCGCGGCATCCGGATGTGCTTTTCGCAATCCGGCAATTTGCCGCAACGCTTCGCCGGTGCGTGAAAGCATGCGAAACAGATCGCCTTCTTCGGCGCGAGTTTCGTGAGTCAACATGGACCACTCTGCGCCACTGGCCCAACGAGTAGCGGCAGCCGCCGCCGAGAAGTTGAGCTCGGGCGCTGGCTCAATGCCAAATTTCCATTCTTCAGTTGCGACCTTGAAACCTACATCTTCAAATTGAGCGAGCGCCGTGACGAGAGTATCCTCCAACTCGAGGTCGCCATAATCGCGTTCCTCGTCGGCCGTGAGCGCAGCCACGACTCCTGCCATACGAGAGAAATCGAGTGAGTTGAATATTCCGCTCTTGAGCGCTTCACCGACCAGCAAGGGACGGTCGATGTGCAAATCGGCCAGCCAACTTCCACGGTCCGTGATTTTCTCAGCATAAAAGTCGAGATAGCCGAATGTGGCTAGCACGCGCGCTCGTTGATGAAATGGTTCCCAAACCTCTTCACGTAATTCCTGGATTCGCCGCGTCGCCCTTTGAAAATCTTCTGCTTCGATCAGCGAGCTCCATAGAGCTTCGGTGCACCGTAACTTTTCTTCAGCACCGAAATTCGCAGGCACGACCGATTCAACGAGGTTGTCAAGAACGTGCAAGGCGTCACTTTCTTCCAGGCCCGAATCGCGCAAGCGAGGCTCGGGAATCGTAAGCTCCTTGCCGCGCTTGCGCACCTCTTCAAACCCTTCTTCAACGTACTCCTGTTGCACGCGATAAACGGGCGCATAAACCCGCCCGATTCGTTCCAGAGCAAAGGTGGCGCTGCGCCCATCTTCGCGAAAACCCCTGATGTTTCCGTCGCGCTTTTCTGTAATCATCACGAGACGGCGGCCACTGCGGCCAATGCCGACGATGCGGCCCGGCTTTACCACCTCGTCCAGCCAGCGATGAAAAACTTCCGCGCGGGTTTGTGGCCTGGCTTGCTGTAGGTGTGTCCGGGCGCTAATTAATCGTTCGAACCCGGCAGCGGCAGAAAGCGACAGATCACAACCAGCTTCTTTCAGTTTCAATAGGATCCGTTGCTCGCTTTCAATCTTGATTTTTTCAAGCCGAGCGACCTGCAAGGCAGCTTCGCGATGGGCAAAACTCCTCTCAGCAATCTCGCGCACTCGGGCGAAGTTGGCGTAAGCATCAAGTAGATTGAGCAGGGTTGTGTACGTAGCACGAAACTGACTGATGAGCGGATCGGGAGGAGCCTTTAACAATTCTGCAATCCGTTGCGGATCCTGATGCAGGCCGGGAGCACCGATGACAAAACCCACGTTATCGCGGCCTCTCCGACCCGCCCGGCCGGTCATCTGTTGCAGCTCTGAAGCAGTCAATTGCCGCCAACCGCTGCCCGTGCGCGCATCCGCGCCTGTTAAGACAACAGTTCGCGCGGGAAAATCTACACCGGCCGCAACCGTTGCAGTAGCAAAGATTGCGTCAAGCAAACCAGCGCTCATTAACTTTTCAATGACTAGTTTCCAGGCAGGAATGTGTCCGGCATGATGCGAAGCGATTCCACCTCGTATGATGATGTCCCAATGACGATGGCCGCGAATTTCCGGGTGTTGCTCGACCGCGCTACGAAGGAAGTCGCGTCGCGATTCCCGATGTTGGCTGTTTGAACCGCGCCGCATTGAGGCCGCTTCTGTCGCAGCCTGGTCGCAACGCCGGCGCGTGGGCATAAAGACGATAGCCGGAAGTAAATCATATGAGCCGAGAGCAGCCAGCAATGTGGCAGGCGGCATTTCAGGCATGCTGAGTTTCATAGAAAGTAAAAATGAAAAAGTAAAAAGGCAAAGATAATCAAAGTGTTTATTTTCCTCCTTGTTGCGGAAACAATTATCGAACCGATTCCTTCCGGCTTTGCCGCGCGGTGATTTCTCCCCTGATTGTAAACTCAGTACCTACTTCGTCGTGGACCGCGCTGCGGTCGCTGCCGTTCTTGGCGCGTGCGCTCACTTATCGCTGAAATCTCTGGATTCAGTTTTCCGTTCTCAGTCAACAATGGCAGCAGCCGCTGGTCGGGAAGAAGCATCGCGGCCCGCAACGGAACGGGTCGCGCCCCCGGGCGGGTCACCACCCCACAACGAACGCCCCGCACTTCTTTAATCCACGCCGCAAACTCATGCGCATTGCCTATAGTTGCTGAAAGCAGTAGCAGACGAATACGCGGTGGCGTAAGAATGATTGCTTCTTCCCAAACGTGGCCGCGATCTTCGTCGGCAAGGTAGTGGGCTTCGTCAAGCACAACGAGATCAGCGTTAACGTCACTTCCACCTCGCAGGGAATCGAAGAGTTGATTGCGATATATTTCAGTTGTGCCCACGAGCAACGGTGCATCGGCGTTATCTTTCCGATCGCCCGTTAATATTCCAACACGGTCTTTTCCAAACTCCTCGGTGAATTCCTGATACTTTGAGTTGGTTAGAGCTTTGAGCGGGGTCGTGTACCAGGCGCGGCGTCCTGTGTCCAATAATCGGCGGATCTCTTCACGCGCAATCCAGGTCTTGCCACTGCCTGTGGGAGCAGTAACGAGCACGTCTTCAAATTCGAGAGCTGCCAGCGCTTCAACCTGGAAAGGATCGGGCTTGAACGGCTTTGCGGGCGGTACCCCGATTCCTTCAAGCAGTTTCTTCAAGTCACGAGGCTGAAAAGGGGCATATTGACCTCCTTCGCCAACGCTTGAAGAATTGTTTCGGAAGTGTTTCGGGGCAGGTGACGGTGCAGAAGATCTTTTTTCGTCACTGGATCGACGCTTCTTATCAACGACTCTGTCACGAGAACGGCGCATAATCCATTCTAGCTTTGAGCCCTTCGCCCGCGAAGTGCTAACGTATGGTCATGTGACAAAGCTTTCACACCGTGTTGCCGACGGCGAGCGTCTAAGAGAGGATAGGGGCAGGGGAACATTAGCTTTCCTAAGGGCGTTGTATTAGAGAATGGCAGAACTTTTCGCAGATTTTGAAGTCAATCGAGAGCCCCGGTGGCCCGTCATTTCGAGGCTGCTGGCCGGTTCCGTAGGGATTCACCTATTGGCCGGCATGTGCGTTTTTTATATTCCAGGCGTCAGAGATGCTTTTAATATTGCCAGCCTTGTCGCGGGCACGAGCTTTGTCGACAAGCCTTACGCGAGAACTGAAATTGGCGATGAAGTTCAACTAGTTGACATCAGTAGGGAGAAGTTTCACTACCCGGAAGGCTATTTCGCGATCGAAGGTCAAGGGGCCCAATTGGCCGCATTCATTCCACCTGTCCCATTCCCACCGCAGATTATTAAGCCAGTGCGACCCATGCCGGCATTCAAGCCTCAGTCTGAAGCTGTTGCTACTCCCAGGCCGTCGCCGATTGCTACGCCTTCGCCCAGTCCAGTCGCTTCCGCTTCTCCCTCGCCGGTAGTTGCTAAGGCTGGTTCGAGTCCAGTTCCGGCGCAGAATGACGAAAAGAAGAATGGCGCAAAACTAACTCCAGAGGAGGCCCAAACCGAGCTTGAAAAGACAGTGGCCAAAAACAATCTGGAACTCCCGAAAGAAAACGAGATCAACAAGAAAGCACTTAAAGACTTCGCCCTTTATGCTAACGACTTGAAGAACCGAGGCCAGCTCGATCTAAACAAGCCGTTCGAAATTGTTATCGAGGCTGAGCTGGACGGCAACGGCAAGTTGAAAGACCCGAAGTTCACCAAGAAGGAAGGCGATCCAAATCTTATCGATCTGTTTGGTCGCATGATCGGTGCACTGAATGACAGCGGGTTTCTCGTTTACCTTAAACCGATAGACAAAGACAATCCGGGCTCGAAGGTTGTTTTTACGATTAAGCAGGGGGAGAACGAGGTGCTGGCAACAGTAGAATCGGAAGCATCGTCGGTGGATAGCGCTCGAGTGCTGGCAAAAGGATTCAATGCAGCGTTGTCGATTGGCGCAGAGTCGCGGGCAGGAAAAGACGAGGAAGTGCTTCTGAGAAACACGAGTGCCGCACCCCTCGGCAAGAAACTTATTTTCAATTTTACGATGCCGCGGCAGGCCGTGGTTGATCTAATTAAGAAGCAGCTTGCGTCGTGAATCTCCCTGGTACCTCTCTATCTGAAACAGCGTGGTGCGAATAGGAATGCCCGCTTGCCTCACCATAAACGCTCAATTAAAATTAAAAACCGCACAAAGAGGAAGCATTACGCCAGTTTACGCGCGAGTTGCGTTTAAGAAGCAGGATTAGAAGAAGACTATGGGTTTCGATCAATTACTAACCAAAGTATTCGGTAGCAGCAATCAGCGTTTTCTGAAATCTGTCCAGCCTCTCGTTGAGCAAATCAATGAGCTCGAGCCGCCGATAAAGAAGCTGTCGGACGAACAACTTCGCGGTCGTACTGCGGAGTTCAAGGAGCAATTGCAACGAGCCGTGGCAGATGCGAGTGATCCGGAAGACCGAAAACGGCGCGAGCGAGAAGCCCTCGACGAGATACTGCCGGAAGCCTTCGCCATCGTCAGAGAGGCGAGCGTGCGCACTACCGGCATGCGGCATTTCGACGTGCAGTTAATTGGCGGCATCGTTTTGCATCAGGGAAAGATTGCAGAGATGCGAACGGGTGAAGGCAAGACGCTGGTTGCTACCCTGCCGGCATACCTCAACGCGTTGACTGGTCGCGGCGGTGTTCACGTCATTACGGTGAACGACTACCTTGCTTCACGAGATGCGGAATGGATGGGACAGATTCACCGCTTTCTTGGGCTCGAAGTCGGATGTATCCAAAACGATATGGACGATTTCGAGCGCCAAACGGCTTACGCAGCCGACATTACTTACGGCACCAACAACGAATTCGGCTTCGACTACCTGCGCGACAACATGAAATTTGATCTCGCGACCTGTGTCCAGCGAGGCCACTATTTCGCAATAGTTGACGAGGTGGATTCGATCCTGATCGACGAGGCGCGCACTCCTTTGATCATCTCCGGGCCATCGGATGAAGCTACTGACAAGTATTACAAAGCTGACGCAATCATTCCCCAGTTGAGTAAGGGCGAAGAGATTGATGGCAAGAAAACCGGTGAATACCTTGTCGACGAAAGACAGCATACCGCGGTGCTGACCGAAGAGGGCGTCGATAAAGCGGAACGTCTGTTGGCGGTGGGAAATCTGTACGATCCTTCAAACATGGAACTGCTTCATTGTGTCGAGCAGGCGCTGAAGGCCCACACGCTCTATAGACTCGACCATCAGTACGTGGTCCAGGATGGCGAAGTAATCATCGTTGATGATTTCACCGGACGTTTAATGAAGGGTCGTCGCTGGTCCGACGGGTTGCACCAGGCTGTCGAAGCCAAAGAGGGGGTGAAGATCGAGAAGGAAAACCAGACGCTTGCGACGATCACGCTACAAAACTATTTTCGTCTCTACGAAAAGCTTTCGGGCATGACCGGAACTGCAGAAACCGAGGCGGCGGAATTTCAGTCGACTTATAAACTGGACGTGATTGTTATTCCGACGCACATGCCCATGGTTCGCAGCGATTTTTCCGACGTGATCTATCGAACGTTGCCGGAGAAATGGGACGCCGTCATTGAAGAAATAAAGGATTGTCACGAGCGAGGCCAGCCGGCGTTGGTTGGAACTGTGTCCGTTGAAAACTCCGAACTTATCGCGCGCCGGCTCCAGCGTGAAGCTGTTCCACACAACGTGTTGAACGCGAAGTATCACGAGCGCGAGGCGGAAATCGTCGCCCAGGCAGGACGAAAAGGTGCTGTCACAATCGCCACCAACATGGCTGGCCGCGGCACGGACATCTTGCTTGGTGGTAATCCGGATTTCATGACGCGTGAGTTTCTCAAGAAGGAAGAGATCGATCCGGACGAAGCGACGGAAGAACAGTGGTCTCAAGCCTTTTCACGCGCGAAACGCATCGTCGAAGAGGAACATGAGGAAGTAGTACAAATTGGCGGCCTCCACATTTTGGGCACGGAGCGCCATGAGTCTCGACGTATCGATAATCAGCTTCGCGGACGCGCCGGACGCCAGGGGGATCCCGGTTCCTCTCGCTTTTTCCTTTCGCTCGAAGACGACTTAATGCGCATCTTTGCCGGCGATAAGGTCAAAGCGCTGATGCAGCGTCTCGGAATGGAGAAGGGCGTCGCCATCGAATCGAAGATGGTGTCGAAACGTATCGAGTCGGCCCAGAAATCGGTAGAAGGCCGAAACTTTGAATCGCGCAAACACCTGCTCGAATACGACGACGTAATGAATAAGCAGCGCGAGACTATTTACGGCTTGCGCCGACAATTGATGGAGCAGCCCGATCAGCGTGAATACCTGATGGGCGATCCGCCTTCAGCCGGAGTTGCCTATGATCTGCTTTCCGATATAACCAAACAGTATCTAAACCCGGACGTTTCACCAGACGATTGGGATACGGAAAACTATAAGATTCAAATCAAGACGATTTACGATTTCGACGCGGATGCTGAAAAGATAGACATTCCTAATTTCACTTCGGCCCAGGTAACAGATCTTATCTGGGAAAAGCTCAAGATCAAGTATGCCGAAAAGGAACAGCAAATTGGGCCCGAAGCAATGCGTACTTATGAGCGCATCATCATGCTCAACATCATCGATGCACAGTGGAAGGACCACCTGCTATCCCTGGATCACCTTAAGCAGGGCATCGGGCTGGTTGGGTACGGCCAAAAGGATCCGCTGGTGGAATACAAGAAGCAGAGCTTTGACATGTTTCAGGAAATGCTCGATCGCATAGACACGAATACGATTCGATCGCTCTTCAATCTGCAAGTTGTTTCAGGCGACCCACCCGAGACGATTCGGCGTCGCGCGCCGCGTCGTCCTTCCCCCCTAAATTTCACCGGACCCAACCAGGGCGCCGCGGCTGCCGGCGAAGAAGCAGGAAAGGTGAAGACTGTCGTTCGCGATCAACCGAAAGTCGGTCGCAACGAACCTTGTCCCTGCGGGTCGGGGAAGAAGTATAAGAAGTGTCATGGAGCGGCGTCGTAGGTTAATCCGGAATACGTGGGCGACGATGTCAAAACCTCGCATGACGATACTTGCTCTTCCTATCTTAGGGGTTTTGGTTCTCCTTTTATTTGCAGTCGAAATCACGATTGTTACCGCCCAAACAATAACTGGAGCTGAGACTGAGGAACATAAACGAGGGATAGAACTTTACCGTCAGGGTAAGTATGTAGAGGCTTCTAAACTCTTGCGAAAAGCCTTGAAAGAGAACAAAGCGGATGTCGAGGCTTGGTACTTTCTTGGTTTGACGCTAATACCTCAAAAAAAGGAGATTAAGGAAGCATCCAAAGCGTTCGAGACCGCGCTGACGCTTCGACCAAAGTTTGCTGGGGCGCGCGCCGGTTTGGCCTATACTTTCCTGATCCGAAATAAAACCTCAGAGGCAGCCCGCGAAGCACAGACGGCGCTGAGTCTTGATCCCAACATGGCGGACGCCTACTACGTTATTGGGGTAGTGCGCTTGAGAGCAGGTGCCCGAGAAGAGGCCGTACAAAACGCCGACGCTGCCATCAAGCTCAACCCCACTCTTGCCGCTGCATATTTGCTAAAGAGCCAAGGGCTTGCGAGCTTCTTCGGCGACGTTTTGGTCCTAAACGAAAAAGAATCACCCGAGGATCGAAAGGCTCGCTACGTGGAGGCGGCGGAGGCCCTCGAGAAGTACCTACAGCTGAATCCCGACTCAGAAAACAAACTAACCTGGACTGAGCAATTTGAAAGTTTGCGCGTTCACGGCGCAGGGACGCTAAAGAGCGACGGCTCGGAAAGGGTTTACTCAGGAAAGGAAGTGACGACGAAGGCCCGCGTTCTCAGCAAGCCTGAACCTACCTATACCGAAAGTGCCCGGGCTAATCAAATCACCGGTACCGTCGTCTTGAGAGCTATTTTCGCTTCTGACGGAACTGTGAAATACATCCTGGTTGTGAGTGGTCTGCCCGATGGTTTGACCGAATCGGCGATAAGATCTGCTCGGCGTATCAAGTTTAGTCCCGCTACGCTCAATGGCCGGCCCGTATCAATGTTTATCCAACTCGAATACAATTTCAATCTTTACTGATTCCAGTAGTAGACAATGCCGGACGCGATCAGCTAACTTGAAAGAGCGAACATTGTTGCTGAATCACTCGCCTTGAGAACTGCTGATCACTCGCCTTGAGCACTGAAGTAACATCAACAAACCCGGTCGTGCTGGCCATTGTTAGCGGCAGCGCCCCTCAACCTGCCCGGCTTGCAGCCGCGAGCGGGCTGTTGCCATTAACTCAGTCGGATTTGCTGGAAGTGCTGGTTGCACTTCGGCAATCGGAAGATACGGAAATTGCCGAAGCGGCAAAAGCAACGCTTGAGTCTCAAGAGTCACAAGACCTGTTAGCCGCCGCCAAAAGCGATGAAACGTCGGTGGCCGCCCTCGATTACCTGGCCACGCTTTCGAAAGAAACTCGCCAAATCCACGAAGCGTTAATTCTTAACAAAAAGACCTCCGATCAAGCCGTCGCGGTCCTGGCTTCTACTACTTCCGAGGGCCCACTACTGGAACTGATCGCCATTAATCAACAGCGACTCGTGCGATTTCCAGAGATTATCGAAGCGATCCTCGCGAATCCAGCCCGCTCCGCCGAAGCAGAACGAAAAGCTCGAGAAACCAAACGGGAGTTTTTTGAGAAGGAGCGTGGCGCGCAACAGATTGCTCAGGAGCTTCGAGCAAGAGGCAAAAGTGCGGCGGCTGAGTTCTTTGAAAGCGCCGACCTTTCCGGAGGCTTAAGCGTCGAAGAT
Source organism: Acidobacteriota bacterium (assembly GCA_030947265.1). GTDB lineage: Bacteria > Acidobacteriota > Blastocatellia > Pyrinomonadales > Pyrinomonadaceae > PSRF01. The sequence continues at coordinate 12,536 of JALYXE010000031.1, read as the reverse complement.
GCCTGGTTGCTGGCCGAACACATCGAAGTTTCAGATGCGGACATCGACAACTCCTGGCTTCCAGCAGAACGCTACGAGGAACTGAGTACAGAAACGCCTGACGAACATGCTGCCAACTATAAGAAAGTGGTGGAATATGAGCGCCTTGAAATGGGCGAAGTGCCGCCAGAGCGTGTTTCGTTGATTAAGCGGATCATGTTTATGAATGCGAAGGATCGCGTGAAGCTGGCTATGAAAGGGGACCGCGAAGCCCGGAGTATATTAATCCGCGATTCAAACAGGGTCGTAGCCACGGCGGTTATCCATAATCCTCGGGTCACTGATCAGGAAGTGGAAGCCATCGCAGCCATGAGGACAGTGGCTGACGAAGTCCTGCGCCTTATCTCTATCAATCGCGCCTGGACTCGCTCGTATTCCGTCATCCACAATCTGGTTCGTAACCCACGTACTCCCCTTCCCACGGTAATTAGTACGCTTCCGCGGATTCACACGAAGGATCTGAAGAATCTGTCTCTGAATCGAAATGTTTCTGAAATGACACGCCGGCAAGCTCTGCGTCTTGCACAGGCCCGCTCGGGAGAGTAATACTGTAGGCGCATCGTCGCCTTGCCGGTTCGAGTGTTACAGAAGTCTTACAAAGCAGTTAAGGTCGTGCTTGACACGTCACAATCATTCAGTATATTTTCACACTGAAAGCGGCGATCCAGTTTTGATAACCTGGGACTTCGAACCACGAACAGCCCAAGATTGAGGTGCTGGCTTTAGGGCGCGGGCGTACTTTTTTACGAAAACCGCGAGGCTTTATCTCACCGCTAAACGCACCACCTGGTTCACGGGATCGGCCGTAAGTGACGATTCTCAGTTCTTTTCCAAGCTACCCGTATTTACCCGAACTTGCCGGAACAGTTTGCCCCGCCAATCTTCATTGATTAGCGGGGCACATCTCTTCCTGTACCACTATAAATTGACTACTTCTTCGAGAAGGCCTGTTCCCTCTCTTGCCGGAACTCGACTTTCAAGCCTGAAGGTTTGGACTCCAAGTCCTTACCAACCATCTCAGCAAAGAGTCTTTCATACTGGTCAACAACACGATCCCAATCATAGTATCGTTGCACTCGCAATTGCGCTCGATGGCGATAACTTTGCACGAGAGAACCATCACGTAAGACGCGTTGGAGTTTCTCCGCAAGATCCAGATCGTCTACATAAGATATACCCGCATCCCCGACTGCCTCGATGTTTTCTGGCGTGTCGAGAGTTAATACGCAGTTCCCATAGCCCATAGCCTCCAGGAGCGCTGGATGTGTGCCTCCCACCTCGGTTGCATGCACGTAGCAATAAGCATTCTGCTGGAGAGCCCGGTAGTCCTGCCCAAAAACAAACCCCGTGAAAACGATTCGTTTGTCGCCTCGCGCGCGGGCTTTCAAATCTCTTATGTAGTCGTGCGCGTATGGCGCATCACCCACGATTAACAAACGATACGCCGTCCGCACCTTTTTGAAAGCTTCGATTACAAGATGTGCATTATTCTCCGGTTCCAGCCGGGAAACGTAGAGAACGTACCGGTTTGGTTCCACCCGCCACCGCCGCACAGCCGTGCGATCAGGCCGGCGTTCGACTTCCGAGCCGTAAGCAATCATCCTTGATTTTGCGTTGTAACGAGTCAGATAGTAATCGTGAATAACCTGCGCATCGGTTACCGTGACGTTGGGAAGAACGGTAGACAAACGTTCGGCAAGCAAGTAGTAGCGCCTCGCCAGCCAGTTCCACTTCTTCCGTTTGTGCTCCAGCCCATCGACGTTGATCGCTACGGGAGTTCCTGTGAATCTGAGTATAGGTGCGAAAGGAGCATTCGCGGCGTTGCAGATTAAGGCAGCGTCGAATCGTGACGAGACGGCATGGACTGTAGAGAGAAATGCGTGAACGACGGTATCAAAGTATTTATGACGGATGGTGGGAAGCACCTTTAGACGAACGCCGTGGTATTCCAACTGACGCGGCGAGACATAGTGTGCGCGGCCATAAACGGTCACTTCGTGCCCGCGGGCCACAAGTCTCGTTGAAAGATGTTCCGCGAAAGTTTCGAATCCGCCGTAGCTAGCCGGTATGCCACGCGTTCCGAGAATGGCTATGCGCATAAACTAGAAATTTATCTGGCTATGTGTCGATGGCTCTACGTTATTCGACTAGCTACTTCATGCCGATCTAATCGACACCGGCGGCTTTCTTGTAAACAGCAACAGTTTGACGTGCTGTCTCTCGCCAATCAAAAAGTCGAGCGCGTGCAAAGCCTTTGGCGCGAAGGTGCGACCGCAAGTTTGAATTACCAATTACTTTCTCTATTGCAGAGGCGATCTCATTCACGTCAAAGGGGTCCACGAGTATACCAGCTTGTCCGACAACTTCAGGCAAACTCGTTTTGTTGCTCGCGATAACCGGCGCGCCACATTTCATTGCTTCAAGCGGTGGCAAGCCAAATCCTTCGAAATACGAGGGATAAACAAAACAGAGCGCCCCTGAATACAACGCCGGCAAATTGGCCTCCGGCACATATCCCGTCAAGACTACCGAGTTACTAACTTCCAATTCTTTGATGGTGCGGAGAGTTTCATCATATAGCCAGGCGCATTTCCCCACGACCACAAGTTGGGGGAGCTTAACCTCTCGTTGCGCACGGCGCAAGCTTGAATAAGCTGCGATGAGACGACTTAAGTTCTTGCGCGGCTGAATTGAGCCGACTGTCAAAATGTAGTCGGGCTCTATGCCATAAATTTGTCTGATGCGTTGAAGCTCTCCCGCGTCCTCAACAGGCCCAAAATAGGACGGGGCAGCCAAAGGGATAACATTTAATTTCTCAGGCCTGATGCCATAGGTGGTGATTATGTCGCTGCGAGCATACTCCGAAAGGGCTACAACCTGCGCAGCCTTTCGAGCTGAGCGGCGCACAGTCATGCGCAGTTGCGTTCGACTGCGCCGCTTGAAGGTTTGCGGCAGATGTTCAAAGGAGAGGTCGTGAATACTAACTACGACCGGACATGGGGCGAAAGGAGGAGAGGTAAACTGTACGTGAAGAACATCGACAGGGTTTCTTCGCAGTTCAGCGCTTAGCGTAAGAGGGATGCGGACGAAAGGAGTATGCGGCAGAGTGGCGCGAACGACAAAGTTTGGCCACCTGTTGCTGAAGCGTTGTACAGCCTCTCGCCGGGTAACGTATAGGGTGTAATGGTTTACTGCATCGATCTCAGCGAGAGCTTCAATCAAATTAGTTGCGTAGCTCTCATTCCCGCCAAGTTCAGTCCCAACAGAGTGGGCGTCAATTGCTATACGCAAAGTCCGCGCGGCTCCTCAGATAAAGGTACTCGGATGGTGGTGAGAAGTTTAGTTCAAAAAAGCGGGCGAGTGAATTGAATGTTCAGGCGCACTGGTAAGCCCAGGCGACAGGAGCAGGCAGCAGAAAAATCTTATTCGTACACCTGCCCCTTGCGAGTGCCCACTGCTCGGTCTTCGGGCCGCTATTTTTTCGCTGCTGATGCTTGTGGATCGCCACCCTGCTGGCCTCGGGTGTCGCGCTCGCGAATGCGTGCAGCTTTACCGCGGAGTCCACGAAGATAATAAAGCTTTGCGCGCCGGACCCGGCCCTTTTTAACTAAATCAATATGGTCAACGATGGTCGCATGCAACGGAAAAATTCTTTCAACGCCTACCCCGAAGCTTGTCTTACGCACGGTGATTGTTTCTCTGGCACCACCGTGTTTGCGAGCGATTACCACACCTTCAAACGCCTGCAATCGTTCCTTAGTCTCCGACTCCTTAATGCGCACGTGCACGCGTACGGTATCGCCCGATTGAAAATCAGGAATACTCTTGCGCAGTTGGGCTTTTTCGATACTATCCAATCGGTTCATTTCGTTACTCCCGTAAGAATATCTGAGGGTCCGGGTTCAAATTTCAACTTTCGCTTAACCCATAACCTTTATTACAAGATTCACTTCAAAAGATCGGGACGATTCCGTTGCGTTTTCTTTAGTGCGGCTTCACGGCGCCAGCGCGCAATCTCAACATGATTACCTTTGATCAGGACGTCCGGGACGCTCAACCCCGAAAACTCCGTTGGACGCGTGTAATGCGGATGATCCAACAACGGTTGCGAAAACGATTCGTTCGTCGCCGAAGTTTCGTTTCCCAACGCTCCTGGCAACAACCGAACAAGAGCATCGATCACCACAACCGCGGCCGGCTCGCCGCCGGATAAAATGTAATCCCCAATGGAAATCTCGTCTGTTGCCAGGGCCTCACCGACTCGTTCGTCAACGCCTTCATAGCGTCCACAAATCAAAACAATCCGGGACGCCGTCTGTGAAAGATTCTGCGCAAGTTCCTGCGTAAACACCCGGCCCTGCGGCGACAAAAGAATTACCCGCGTTTGCGCAGAATAATCTTCACGATTATCGCAACCCGTCAGGTCCTGAACGGCGGCAAATATTGGCTCCGCCTTGAGGACCATTCCCTCGCCGCCGCCGAAAGGCCGATCATCAACGACGTGGTGCTTGTCGCTGGTCCACTGGCGCAGATCGTGCGCTTTCGTTTCCACCAGGCCGGCGGCCCGGGCTCTTCGAATAATCCCGTAATCAAACGCTTCGCGAAAAAACTCCGGGAAAATAGTAATAATATCGCAGCGCAACACAATTCAACGTCAAAGAAAGGTAGTGGGTCAGTTTGAAATTTAGCCGCGGATTAACGCGAATGAACGCGAATCTGAACAAGACTAGACCAAAAAGATCACCAAGTCCGACGAGCTCTCTGAATCCATTTCTACTCTTTGTTTCCAAGGCTTTTTTATTCTAATCTTCTTTTTCAGATTCGCGTTCATTCGCGTTAATCCGCGGCTGAATGTTTGGGTACTGCCACTTTATTCAAAGTCACCCATTAGCCAAAGAAACTACAAATCCAAAAGGCCCTCGGGTGGGTCGATTACGATCTTCTTGCGCGGGATATCAACTTCGACTACGATCGACTGGGCCATCGGTATTAAATGTTCGCGTCGCGTTGCGTCTTCAACAACCAATAGTTCGACACCGCCAGTTCTCATTACTTCTCGAACTTTGCCAATTGCCAATCCGTTCACAACCCTAACTGCACACCCTTCAAGTTCCCAATCATAGAATTGGTCTTTAGAAAGTTGGACGCGTTCGGCTTCAGGAATCCCGAATTCGAAGCCTACCAGCGTTTTTGCCGATTCAATACTGTCGTAACCCGAAAACTTGAGCACCATGCGATCGTTTTGAAACCAATGACTCTCGAGCTTCAGTTGCTTGCGTTCACCGTCCCGCCCGATTCCTGACAACTCCGAAACGCGCTCAAATCGCTCCGGAAAATCTGTTAAAAGGTCGGCCACTATCTCGCCCTTAAGGCCTCTCGTCCTGACCGCGCGCGCAACGATAATAAGCGCCTCTGGGCTTTCCTCGCGCAACGAATTCATTCCACAATTTCGAGAATAAAGCGATGCTTTCTCTTGAGGCTGACCGCATAAGCCAACGAGCGCAGCGCGCGGATCGTACGTCCCTGCCTGCCAATCACCTTGCCCATGTCGCCCGGAGCGACCCGAACCTCGATAACCGTACCTCCCTGCTGAACAATCTCGCGCACGTCGACCGCCTCCACCTCGTCAACTAAAGACTTAACGACCATCTCGACGGCTTCTCTCATGGTTTTCCACGTAGCAGCGCCTACACTTCAGCTTGAACAACAGGTTGTCGCTTACGGCTAACCTTGATCAGTTGGCTCACGGTTTCAGTAGGTTTTGCGCCCTTTGCGATCCAATAACGGACGCGGTCCATGTCCAACTTAATCTCAACAGGCTCACGCGTGGGATTGTAGGTCCCCAGGTTCTCGAGGCACGCGCCGTCGCGCTTTGACTGTTTCTCCTTAACAATAATTCGATAGGAAGGTTTCTTCTTGGCGCCCGTGCGCATCAATTTGATTGCCAACAAAATCTTACCTCCGTAGTCGCGAACCAAATTTCATCAACGATTGTAGTATTACCAGGGCTTTTTCACCGGGCACTCACACTTATCTTCTTTTCTTTTTTCTTTTCTTCTTAAGCTTTTTTCTTGACGAGCCACCCAACGACGGTAATGACGGCAGCTCATCGCCGTTACCACCAATTCCGGCCATGTCCGGCATTCCAACCATACGTCTCATCATCTTACCTTTGAGACCACTGCCACCAAACATCCCCGAACTCGATAGCTGCCTCATCATCTGGCGCATCTCCGTGTATTGCTTGATGAGCTGGTTGACCTCGGCGACCGTGGTTCCCGAGCCGCGAGCTATCCTGCGTCGCCGGTTAGCGTTCAGAATCTTATGATCCATCCGCTCTTGAGATGTCATCGAGTCAATGATCGACTCCGTGCGCTTCAGTTCCTTCTCCATCAGCTTCGTCTGCTCTTCATCCATCTGCGGCATACCAATGCCACCTAGAAGCTGATCAGGAAGAAGCTTCATTATCTTTGAGAAAGAACCGAGTTTCTTGACCTGCCGCAGCTGCGAGCGAAAATCATCCAGCGTAAATTCGTTTTTCTGAAGCTTCTTTAACTGCTCCTCAGCTTCAGACTGATCGACTTTCGATTGGACCTCTTCGATGAGCGATAAAACATCACCCATGCCGAGGATTCGTTGCGCAACGCGGTCAGGATAGAAAAGCTCAAGCGCATCGTACTTTTCGCCGACGCCGACGAATTTCACCGGCTGGCCGGTAACCTGCTTGATGGAAAGGGCAGCGCCTCCTCTGGCGTCGCCATCCATCTTCGTGAGGATTACACCAGTGATGCCGACGCGCTTATGAAAGTCTTCAGCTGAACGAACCGCGTCCTGGCCAGTCATCGCATCTGCAACAAATAAAATCTCAACCGGATGAGTTTCGTTTTTGATTTGGACCAGCTCATCCATCAACGCTTCGTCGATGTGCAGCCGTCCCGCAGTGTCGATAAGCAGAGTATCGAAGCCGGTCTGTTGGGCGTGCTTGAAAGCTTCCCGGACCAGCGTCAGCGGATCGTTCGTTTCGGTTTGTTCAAAGATCTGTTGGCCAGTCGCCCTGGCGATAACCTTAAGCTGCTCCCGAGCTGCCGGCCGGTAAACGTCCACAGAAACCAGCAGGGGTTTTCGATCCTGGTTAGCTGCAAGCCAGCGCGCGATTTTGCCCGTAGAGGTCGTCTTGCCGGAACCTTGAAGGCCGACAATCATGACCACGTTTGGCGTCTGCTTTGTAAAGACCAGGCGGGACGACTGGCCTCCTAACAAATCGACCAGCTCGTCATAGACTATTTTGACAACCTGCTCTGAAGGTTTCAGCTCCTGCCAAACCTGCTGTCCCTCGGCTTTTTCCTTGACAGAGACGATAAAGTCTTTTGCGACTTTATAATTAACGTCGGCTTCAAGTAACGCGAGACGAATCTCGCGCAGAGCCGCGTCAACATGCTCCTTCGTCAGCACGCCTTCGCCGCGCAGGTTCTTGAGTGTCCTTTTTAACTTGTCCGATAAGGACTCAAACATAGTGCGCTCAGGCGAAGTTTTTTGCCAGCGACGGAAACGGAGATGATAGCGGCCAGCCTAAAAGAGTGTCAAGGTAAGTAGCCCCAAGCGGCTTTTTCTTAATTTGTTGATACCGTTGACTCTGAGCGCTGTCAAGACGGCAGGTCGGTGCTTTTGTATCCGGCAAATCATTTAATGGAGACCAACGTGAAGACTGCACAAAGATCGCGAACATGTGACTTTTATACGCGCTACTTTTCGCAAACGGTAGCGTTGCTGCTTTTGGTCTTTTTACCCACAACCGGTATTTGGCAACCACAGCTACTGACTGCGTACGGTCAAACGTCGGGCAGTATTCACTTCACCGAAGCCCTGAGGTTTCAGGAAGTTGCGCCGGGAATTGAATACGGACAAACCACCATCGGCCATGCATCAAAAGATGAGTTAACCGGTCCCTGGATCATAAATGTTCTCAGAATCGATCTGAATCAAGCGAGCTTGAAGATTGTCCACGGACTCGATGAGGGCGTTGGTATGGAGACAGTGAGCTCGCTGGCCGCCAGGTATCGCGCCACGGCTGCGACTAACGGAGGATACTTCAGAACTACGGGAACATATCGGGGCGAATCGATAGGATTATTGCTTCTTGATGGCAAGTTGATTAGTGAGCCTTACAACGATCGGGCGGAACTGGGATTGATAAACGCGGGAAGTAAGACCGAGGTTATTTTTGGTCACTTGAAATTCTCGGGAGAAATCTCGGTGGCATCCGTAAAGCACGATGTGCAGGGCTTAAATAGACCGCTATCTGCCGATGAGCTGATTGTTTTTACGCCCGAGTTTCATCGTACTACTTTAACCATTCCCGACGGTATTGAAGTCGTTGTGCGCAGAAACAAAGTAGTGGCGATAGGCGATCTAAAGGGCAGCACTGAGATTCCTTCGGATGGTTATGTTATTTCCGCTATCGGTAGCGCGCGCGAATGGGTGAAGTGGCACCTCAGCAAAGGTGCGAAGATCGTTTTCTCCTGGCGCTTGAAGTCCATCGAATCCGGTGACGATGAAAAGTGGCGACGCGCGTTCAGCATCCTTGGAGCGGGTCCACAGTTAATTAAAGGGGCGAAGGTAGCTATCACGAACGTTCAGGAAAAAATCACTCCGGCATTCGTCAACGAAGGCCACCCCAGGACCGCTATCGCCAGGTTAGATTCTGGCAAGCTTCTGCTTGTCACCGTCGATGGACGGCAGCCTGGTGAGAGCATTGGCATGTCGCTGAATATGCTTGCGAGTCTGTTGCTCGAGCTGGGCGCAATTGAAGCGATCAATCTCGATGGCGGAGGCTCAACAACCATGGTCGTCCGAGACAAGATTGTAAACCGACCTTCCGACCAAACCGGCGAGCGTCCAGTCAGCGACGCAATATTGATCTTTTCTAAGCCAAAATGAGTGAAGCCAAGTGGACGCCTTTTGTTGCATGTGTTAAATTCTACACTGTTTGTTGCTTAATATGAGCCGCGGCTCGTGGGAAATTGCCGCCGCACCTAACCTTCCGCTTGTCACCATCAAAGTGCAGTTTGAAAAGTGTAGTGAATTGACCGTCTTTAGGGGACTACATGGCTAAGAATGCAGGTTCCGGGTCTGGAAATCCGATGCCAAAAGGATCCTCAAGCGGAAAAGGTGTGGTCGATCTCGCCGACGCCCGCGTACGCCTGCGTTCCCGCTCGCGGCAGCCCTCCAACGAAAATCTCTTGAAAGAGCTGGACGAAGTTCGATCACTCCTCGATCAGGGTCTTTCCGCTGAAGCCAGGTCTCGGATCTCATTACTCATCTCTGCGGCCCATAGCAATCCTTCCATACTGGCCCTGGCACGTTGCGCATTGTCCACTGCGCTCGAGATGCAGGGGCAGTACCGGGAATCGCTCGCCGCTGTGACGATGTACGAATCTCCCGACGCGAAAATCAAACTCGATCAGCAAGCCATTCAATGCCTCAAGGTCCAGATCGGTCTCGCATATAACTACAACGGAGATCATCCCAAGGCGATTTCCATTCTCAAAGGGGCCCTGCGCGAATTTTCCGAAACGGACGCGCAACAGAATCTTGGTCCTATTTATGCTGCACTAGCACGTGTCTATCGCAGCATTAGTGAATATCCGATCGCGCTCGACTACACCCAGCGCGCGTTGGAGCATTTCCGTCAAGCCGGCGAGTGGCGCGGTATCGCGGAAGCATATTTCGGAATTGGATTAGCACAAGTACAGGAAGGCGACTACGAAGCCGCGCTCGAAAATCTTCAGCAAGCTCTTAAGCTTACCGGTGATCACCCAGCTAGTTACACACTCGGCAAAATCTATTCCAACATGGCGGGTGTGTGTTGGTTTCTCAAGCGCCCCCAGGAGGGTATTCGCTACCTTGAAAAAGCGATTGGTTACTACGAACGCACGGATCACAAAGCCAGTGCGGCAAATGGTTACAACAATCTCGGCATTAATCTGATTCTGATGGGCCAGTGGGGAAGAGCACAGGAAGCCCTGCAACGTGCCCTCGCTGTAGCCACGGAAGCTGACGAACGAGCCGAGAAGATTCCGATGATCCTTGATTCGCTCGGCGAGTTGCTAATGTTACGCGGTGAGCTTGATGAAGCTCAGGACTACCTTGAGCGCGCGGTCACCCTGGCAACGGAGGATGGCAATAAGTGGTATGCCTGCCAGGCCCTGAGGACGCTGGCTCGCTGTTACCTGGCCATGGAGGACCACGTCAAGGCCTTAGCGCAGGGAGAAGAGGCGCTGACTCTAGCCCTGGCGATTGGTGATCGCCAGGCGATTTGCGATTCACGCCTGATTTTGGCGGAAGCAAACCTTCGCCACGGCGTGACGGAAAAATGCGCCGCGCAATTAGAAAAGTTGGCCGAAGAAACAACTGACTCCGCGCCGGACCTCGGCTTTGCGGGGGAATCGCAAAGACTTCTCGGCATGCTGGCAATGCTGCAATCCGACTTCTCCGCAGCGGCGCAACACTTTGGAACCAGCGTTTCTATTTTTGACATGCTGGGCGATCGCTATAGAGCTGCTCGGGCTCACGGCGAACTCGGGCGTGCGTACGCATCCAGCCAGCCCAGCCGTGCGATGGAACATCTTTCACGGGCGGTAAACGCTTTTCGTGATCTGGGAGCGAAGCTCGATCAGACGAGAACGGAAGCGGCGCTCGACAACCTCGATCGCTTTGCGCCCGAAAGAAGTGAAGTACAGTCAGCCTTACCGCAACTACTTACGCTCCGGCTGGCGGAAGCCGTCACGTCCCGAGAGCTCTTGTTACGTGAGCTTGCAGCCATCATGCGACAGGAGACTAATGCGAAGTGTGTTGTTATCACTGAGCCAGGTGAACACAATCGGCGACGGGTGGTTATTTCCCATGGCTGCACACCGGCTGAAAGCGCCAAAATTGCTGAGGACATGGATCAGTTCAGCGATGATGAGGCGCAAGCCCGCTACGCAAAAAAGAATGATGCGGCCATTCTTCAGCTTCGTTCGTCTCACGCGCCGCCTGCCACTCTTTATATTTCTCCTCGCAGCCGTTCCACGCTACCCGGGGGACTTTCACTGGAACCGTTGATTCGCGTTGCCGAACTCGGCATGGATGTTTGCGCCCTCCGGGCCGGGTCTCAGAAGGGTTCTGGAGTTCAACAACCTGCAGAACTCGCGGGGACGAGTCTCATGCCTGGTTTCATTCATTCAAGTCCGGCAATGACTAAGCTTGTAGAAGAAGTTCACAAGATCAGATCTTCCGATGTGACTGTACTGGTAACAGGTGAATCAGGGACCGGCAAGGAGTTGGTTGCACGGGCAATACACGCTCTCTCGTCACGTCGTTCAAAAGTGTTCGTTCCCTTCAACTGCACAGCAGTGCCTAAGGAACTTTCAGAAGGCTATCTCTTTGGTTATCGGCGAGGAGCCTTTACCGGTGCGGTTACAGATTCGGCCGGCGTAATTCGTACTGCTGCCGGTGGCACACTTTTTCTCGACGAAATCGGCGACCTTCCTCTTGATCTCCAGCCTAAGCTCTTGCGGTTTCTACAGGAAGGTGAAATTCAACCACTCGGCGAACAACGCCCAATCAAAGTTGATGTTCGCATTATTGCCGCCACCAACACTGATCTCGAAGAGATGGTGGCACAGAGCCGTTTTCGCGAGGATCTGTATTATCGTCTCAACGTGATTCGCTTGCGTGTGCCTCCGTTGCGCGAGCGGCGATCCGAGATTCCAACAATCGTCAACTACTACATGAATCACTACTCGGCCAAGTTTGGCAGGAAAGACCTGCAAATCACCCCGCCGGCTGTTGATTTGTTAATGGTGAGTGACTGGCCCGGCAACGTCCGCCAGCTTTGCAATGAAATCCAGCGAGTGGTCGCGCGCGCCGAAGATTCGACGGTCATAACTCCCGAACAACTTTCCCCTGAACTTAAGCGGACTTCTTCTCCCACTACTCCCGCTTCGCCACTTTCGAGCTTGAGTTCGATGTACACGACCGCTTTGCAGAACATAACTTTGGCTGATGCCCTGGCTGATGTTGAGCGCCGCATGATTGCCGATGCACTGCGCAAGCACGGCGGTAATATTTCCCGCGCCGCTCGCGAGCTTGGGCTCACTAGACGTGGACTCTATCTCAAACTCGACCGTTACCAACTCAGCGCCAGCGCTTAGTCGAACGCGCAAGAGCGCAAGCTTGCGGCGTCTTCCCGCGTACCATATCTCGCAAAACCGAAATACAACTGCGGCGGCCGGAGAGGCTATTTGGATTGGTTTTGAGTGTGTTACCGATTGGGGTGGTTTTGAGGGGGGCCGCTCAGTAGGTCAGTACACCGGCAACGATTCTAAGACTCCACGTCGGGGACGGGGATCATCCGTTAGCTCCTAAGCTCTTTCAATTGCCGGTTTGCTTCCTGGGCTTCGGTTGACTCCCGGTTCTTCTTCAACGATGACGCCATCAAATAGATGCACTATGCG
>JALYXE010000017.1 GCA_030947265.1 Acidobacteriota bacterium | reverse complement strand
GCCTTGACCCGATTGAAGCCTTGCGGGCGGAATAGCCACATGAAGTTTTTCCGCAGCAATATTTTCGAAAACCTGCGCATGGGGCTGGACACCCTCTGGCAGCACAAGCTTCGTTCGCTTTTGACTATTCTCGGGGTAGTCATCGGTACCATGACTGTAATCGTTATCGCCGCGTTTGTCTCGGGAATCGATGCGCGCGTTTCGAAGGAGATCGAATCGTTTGGCACAAATTCGATTTACATCTACAGGTTCGACCCAGGCTTTAACTTCGATCCAACCCAGGAAGAGCGGATGCGCAAGCCGCTCAGCTACGAAGACACCCAGGCCATCGGAACCGAATGTCCCTCGGTAGTTTACGCCGCCGCGTTTATGTCGCCTGTCGATTTCTTCGGCGGGCCATTCACCCAGCGCGTCAACGTGCGCTATCGCGACATCGAGATGACGAACGCGGCAGTCCAGGGGGCTTCGCCGTCGTATTTTAAGATGGGTGTCACCAACATCGCCGAAGGTCGCTACTTTACCGACCAAGAAAATGACCGCCACGCGAACGTCCTGGTCATCGGTCGCGACGTCGCCAACACACTCTTTCCGTTCACCAATGCAATTGATCGGCAGGTGACGATTAACGGACGGGGCTATGTGGTCGTAGGTGTATTGGCCGAGCGTGACGTTTTCCTCGTGGGCGCGGAAGATCCAAACAATGAAAACAAGGCTGTGTACATGCCCTACCTTACATTGCGGAAAATCTACCCGGAGGTGAACGATAACTTTGTGATGGCGCAGGGGCGGCCGGGTGAAATGCAACAGGCGGTGGAGGAAGTACGCGAACTCTTGCGGCGGCGACGGAAGGTGGCCTTCGGCTCTCCCGACAATTTTGGGGTTTCCACTTCTGAACAAATCATCTCGCAGTTTGGCGCCATAACCGGCGGCGTGTTTGCCTTAATGGTAGCAATCTCGAGCGTAGGGCTTTTGATCGGCGGTATTGGGGTGATGAATATCATGCTCGTGTCAGTGACCGAGCGCACGCGCGAGATTGGCGTGCGAAAAGCCATAGGTGCTCGACGCCGCGACATCATCGTGCAATTCCTCATAGAAGCAGCGACGTTAACGGGCCTCGGTGGGGTGCTGGGTATTATTGTCGGCTCCGTCATAGCGCTGCTGATCCAAATGATCATGCCCACGCATATTCCGTTGTGGTCGCCGCTGGTTGGCTTTGTCGTCTCCGTCGGTCTAGGACTCACGTTTGGGCTATGGCCCGCCTGGAAGGCTGCGCGATTGAATCCTATCGAGGCGCTGAGGTATGAATGAGGTATTTGGGATGTAGGCGACACGAGTCTCCCCTGGCACCGCGCTCAGGATCCTGCTCTTCCGACAAGAAGAGCTTATCGCTATGGGAAATAAAGACGCAGCCGAATTGAGGATCGAGTAAACTTAACTCTTCGAAGGCTTCCGTGTTTCTTTAGGTTTTAGGTCCAGGCTTTAGCTTGTGGCCCTCGTGGAAGGTTGCCTGACTCAATCCAATTGAGGCTTACGATACGAGTAAAGGGTGGGAGATCGTCGTGGAAGGCCACGCCCTCCCCTTAAGTTTCAGCAACGACCTTTCGAAAAAGGTACCAACGGCGTATCTTTATAGCCAACGCACCGCGACAAACGAGCAACTGTGCAAAAAGCAGAAAGAAGTGGAAAGTGAATAGCTTTTTTCGTAAATCGCTGCTTCTCACGTTTCTGCTGTCGCCTTCTCTTTTCGCTCAAAACAGCGATACAGCGCCGCGGGTCAGCACGGTGTTCGCTATACTAACAAGCTCTTTGGAAGCTAAGCGTGTAACCGTAGGCCAGGAATTCGTGCTGAAAACGGTAAGCAATGTCGTTGTGGATGGGGAACTGGTAATTCCAAAGCACACGCGAGTTGTGGGCCACGTGACTGAAACTGCGACAAAGGGTAAGGATCAAAGTCAGTCGGAACTCTGGCTGGTTATCGATAAAGCAGTCAGAAAAGATGGTACCGAGATCCCTTTACAAGCCATCATCGCCGCCATAGCTTCGCCGCAGAACAGCTCTCTTACCGACGACCCTGCTTATGGGATGATGCATTCCAACGAACCAACACAATCGAGCGCCAAGCCGGCAAGCAGCACAAGTGGGGGTGCATTGCCTGCGGCCAGCAAAGCGGAATCAACTGCAGCAGTGGCAACCGCAAACCTGAAGGGCCGAATGGAGGAGCGCGTGACACTTGACGAGAACTCTCAAGGGACCGCTGGTTATGACGATCTTTCGCTCTCCTGGCACTTGATGGTGCCGCCTCCGATTACTGTTTTTGCCAGCAAACGCAAAAACATCCAGCTACGAACCGGAACTCAAATGCTACTGCGGATGGCTTTGCCGCGCGTTCCGCGGTAGGGACGATCCGTTGTCTAATATCCAAGAAGTATGACTAGCAACCAGAATGCCTGGCTTGGGGTTCATCTTCGAATACAGGGTTTCGTCTTCCGAAAACGATAAGCGTGCTTTCACTTCATCTTCGAAATAATCGCATCGGCAAACTGGGCTGTTTTGGCAGTGCCGCCAATATCCCTCGTGAGTACTTTACCCTCTTCAAAAACTTTCAGCATCGCGTTTTCCACTCTATCAGCAGCTTCGCGCTCGCCCAGGTGACGAAGCATGAGTATGCCTGACTGCAGCAGCGCCGTAGGGTTGGCGATACCCTGGCCTGCTATATCCGGCGCTGAGCCGTGTACGGCTTCGAAGACAGCGCCCTTCTCTCCAATATTTGCGCCGGGCACGAGGCCCAGGCCGCCAATCAATCCGGCACACAAATCCGAAACGATGTCGCCGTAGAGATTTTCCAGCAACATTACATCAAACTGTTCTGGACGCATGACGAGTTGCATGCAAGCGTTGTCAACGATCTTATCATCGGCCTGAATGGCCAAATGGTCCTTCGCAACTTCATAGAAGCACTCAAGGAAGAGGCCATCGGACAACTTCATGATGTTGGCCTTGTGAACCGCGGTCACTTTCCTGCGACGTTCCCTCCCTGAAAATTCAAACGCGAACCGAGCGATGCGGGTCGATGCCTTCTCAGTGATAATCTTGATACTTTCTACGACGCCTGGAACAACAACATGCTCAATGCCGGAATACAGATCTTCGGTGT
>JALYXE010000015.1 GCA_030947265.1 Acidobacteriota bacterium | reverse complement strand
AGGCTGACCTCATCCGACTGCACAATAGCGCGTAACACCTGCGCCCGCGTCAGTGTTGCGGCGTTCAGTCGGTTGATTAGATCACTCGTTGTCAGCACCATCTTTGTGGTCCCGTCCGGGTTCGCGGGATCCGGAGTGGTAATGCTTGCCAGGCTGTAGCGCCCCATAAGCGCATTTACGTAGGCGCTGTTGCTCATGCCTGTCGGATACAGGTTTATGAACTCAGGTCGCTGCACAAACGCGTCGGCGAAGCCAACACGCTTGGCGAATGTCTCTGCCGGCGTAGCACCCGTCACCGAAGCCAGGTCCTGCGCAAACTCCGCATACTCTGGCAGCCGATTGAAGGCCAACCGGTAGAAAATGATTGTATAGACGCCCTTGAGACGGAACTCTGGCGAGCCGAAGAACTGCCCTGAGACATTAACGCGGTCGCATCCAGCCGAGGGATCGTTTGGGTCCACATTATTAATGTTCGGGCAAGCGTTCAAGATGGCCGTGAAGGGCTCGCCAGCCTCAGGCTCCCGCGAAAGAAAGTCGAGATAGTGCTGGCGCACGAAGAAGGGCGTGATGAAGATTGGATTTGCCCCGTTCACGGTTTCGTTGTCAGTGATGGTGACCGTCGCGGTGCGCGGCGAGCCGAGACTCGCCCCGGCAGCGTTACTGAGCGTGATGGCGAATGTTTCGCTACCCTCGGCATACGAATCGTCCACGATAGGAATAGAGATCGCCTTAGAAGTCTCACCCACGGCGAAATTCAGTGTGCCCACAGTGGTTTCGTAATCGCAACGCGAAGAGGCAGCACCATTAGTTATATTGCAATTATTCAAACCCGCAGTGTCACTGGTGGTGTAGTTTACCGTCGCGGCAGCCGACGTATTGCCCAATCTCGTCACAACGACGACCGCATGACCGACGCCTTCAGTCGCCAGGAGGCTGGCGGCGTTAATTTGAAGACTGCTTGCGGCTGGCGAGGTTTGAAACTGCCCACGTATCTCGCCACTAACGAACATATTGCTATGAACATTAAAGTAAAGCAGCCCGTTCTTCAGGTTCTGTACGTCGGTAGCATTGAGCGGGATTGAAAAATCGCTAAAGTCACTTTGTGGCACGGGAAAAAGCACGGGAGCAGTTACGCCGGGCGCTCCTGGGCCATGAATGTGGGCCACAGTCTCAGGACTTGAGAGGCCGCTATAGGTTAGCGACACGCGCGCGGTCGACTCGTCCGGACTAAGAAGCAGCGTCGCACTTCCTGTCGCGGCTGAGTTGTTCGGCGGCACTTCCTGTGTGCCACTCAAGTTTGCCACAAAGAGGGTCGGCTGCTTGCCGGAGATTTCGTAAACAGCAGCGTTGGTGTTTGAAACGATGAAGAGGTTGCCGTTGGGGCCGGTCTCAATGTCTGTCGTTATACCAAAATCCTTGCCAATCAGCAGCGTTTCGCTCTCAATAATGTCAAACTTGTCGGCGTTATCTGCCACAAGATCGGCAAGCCGGGAGTCGCTAAAAGAGAAATGCAATCGATCCGGCGTTAACTTGAATCGAAACAGATATCCTCCATCGAGAAAAGTTCGCCCTGCCCCAACAAGCATGTCCCCCTCAAACTGAGGGCCCAGTCCCCTGCCCTGTATAAATCCGAGCGGCGACGGAGCCAACGCATACTTCCAACTGAATTCCGGATCGTTGTAATGCGCGCCGGGAAGCATGTAGAGGCGCGCCATAGCGTCTGCAGGCGTATCGGCTATCAACGAAGGCGGCCACCGCAATTGTTGGAGGTTTCCGGCACCATAAGTTGATTCAATTGATTTATACTCGGCGATCCGGCTAACTGGTCCCATTATTTCTACCCAGCCGTTGTTAGCTCCGGCCGTTATTCGATTGATTTCGTCAAATGCGTCATCGCCATTTTCCTCGTCCCAAAGATTCCCGGACAACGGATCGAACGCCATACCAAAGCCATTCCGTACGCCGTACGAATAAAGCTTTTTGATGTTTGCCGCAGCCTGGCCGGTAAGGTTGGTAGAATCGCTGTAGAAGGGATTGTCTGTGGGCGTCGAGCCGTCGTCATTGAGCCGCAATACGAATCCAGTCAAGTGAGAATCGTCGGGCTCCGGCCCGCCATACTGGTCGTCGGGAACCGGACCAAGCGAGTTGTTCTGCAAAAACCCGCGGCGGCCATTGTCGCCCATCAATATGTAAAGTTTGCCATCCGGCCCAAAGCGCAGAACCCCTCCATCATGATTTCCGCGGAGCGGTTGATTGGCGTCAGCCTGGTATGCTCTTAAGCGGATCAAATTGCGATCAAGGGTGAGAACTGTTCCGTTCCATATGTATCGATCAACGCGGTTTCCCAGGAGCGCTACATCGGCGAGATTGGTCGAATCAGCTCCGGTGCTGCTCTCCGTCCAGTAAAGATAGACGAATCCATTTAACGCAAAGTTCGGATGCAGCGCGATGCCAAGCAAGCCGCGTTCAGACGCGCTATTAATCGCCAGGTCCAGCACAGTGCTTTGCAACGCTCCGTTCACAATTCTTTTGACCCGTCCGGTATCCTTTTCCAAAACCAGAAAATCATTCAACCCGATGAAGGCCATGCTGGTCGGTTGGCTAAGACCACTAACGACAGTGCGGACCGAGAGATTGGGATCCAGCATGGCGGGTCCTGATGACTGTGTCGTGACCTGCGTGATAGCGGTGGCCGAATTATCACTCATGTCGGGATCGGATTCAGTAGCACTGACTGACGCAGTATTGCTGAGTTGCCCCGTCGCTTGCGGCACGACAAGAATGCTCGCGATGGCCGAACTTCCCACGGCCAGGTTGCCAAAGTTACACGTTACAGTACTCGCGCCCGAACAGGTTCCTTGCGTCGCACTCGTGGAGACGAAAGCGACGCCGGCCGGCAAGACATCTGAAAGCATCGCGCCCGTGGCCGGAGATGGACCCTTGTTGGTAACCACGATTCGGTAGGTCAGGTTACCGGAGACAATGGCCGGATTAGGTGAGGCAGTTTTCGTCACAACAAGATTCGCGTTGGCCGGTCCGGACACAACCAGGAATACGGAGGTGCTGTGTTGAATATTGCCGCTGGTAGCGTTGATGCTCAAAGTATATGTACCCGGCGGCGTGGACGAAGTGGTAGTAATACTCAACACAGAGGATCGCGCGTTCGAGTCCGTGATGTTTAAAGAAGCAGGGTTGAAGGAATTGCCGGCATCAGCAGACAGGCCAGTCACGCTCAGCGAAACGTTGCCAGTAAATCCTGCAGCTGGCGTCACAGTGACGGTATACGTAGTCGCGTTACCAGGATTAACGGTTTGCGAAGCAGGCAGGGCGCTTACAGTGAAATCGGCCGCCGGAGTAGTGTCGGAAATCCCGGCCACGAACGTATCGCTCGCGCCACCGGCGTTGGCTGCTTGAAACGGTGCGGCTGTCGGGAAATTGTTCGAGGCGGTATAGCCGGTGATATACGCATTACCTGCTGAATCAATGGCAATGTTGCCGGTGAAAGTAGTTGTACTCGTGAAATTTTCATTCGCGCTACCACCGAGATAAGTTGAATAAAGAAATCCGTTGCCCGACGAGTTCAGCTTTGTGACAAATGCGTCGGTGCCGCCGCCATTGGAACTCTGCAATGGTGTGGCTGTAGGAAAGTTTGTGGATGCGGTGTAACCCGTAACGAAAGCGTTTTCTGCTGAGTTCACGGCGATGCCGGTGGCCCGGTCGTCCCCACTACCGCCAAGATAGGTGGCGTAGGTTTTTACCCCGGCAAAACTAATCTTTGCAATGAACGCATCGAAGTTTCCGCCCTTCGCAGCTTGCGCCGGATTCAAAACCGGAAAATCGTTCGACGAGGTTTGACCGGCAACATAGATGTTGTTGGAGGAGTCGAGAGCCAGTCCGTATCCCTTGTCATCGCTGCTCCCGCCGAGATAACTGCAGAACACCAAAGAAGCTGCGCCCGAAGCATTCGTATCAATTTTCGCTACGAAGGCATCGAAACTGCCTCCCAGAGAATTCTGAAAGGCGTTCTGAGTGGGAAAGTCGAGCGAGCTTGTGAAGCCAACTAAGTAAGCATTGCCCGAACTATCTACGCGCACACTACTTCCTCTGTCTGTAGCGCCGCCTCCGAGCAGGGTCGCATATAGCAAAGTGCTACCGGCTGGATTCACCTTAACCAAGTAGGCATCGGTATCACCGGCCACGAACGATTGGTAAGCGTTTGGCGTGGCAGGAAAGCCAGTCGAGCGAGTGCCTCCCGTCACGTAAGCGTTGCCACTGGAATCTGCCACAACGCCAATAGCCGAGTCGTTCTGTTCACCGCCCAGGAATGTCGAATAAGCGAGACCGTTCCCCTGCGGATTCAATTTCAGGACAAACGCATCGAAGTCTCCGCCGCGATAGGTTGTCGCAAACGCACCGGGTGTGGTCGGGAAGTTGATTGATAGCGCATCCACGCGACCAACAACGTAAGCCGCGCCGTTGGTCCTGTCGACGAAGATTCCGTCACCGTGATCATTACCCGCGCCGCCGACATAAGTTGAATAAAGGATGCTGCTGCCCATCGGATCCAGTTTGGTGATAAACACATCTTCCAAGCCAGCATTCGAGGGCTGAAACGGATTCTGCGTTGGAAAAGTCGTTGAACCGGAGGTACCGGTGATGTAGATGTCGCCGCTGGCGTCGATGTCAATGCTGCTGCCTGAATCGTTTCCGGTCCCGCCGAGGTAGGTCGAATAAACGAGAGTGGGATCGATTACCAATGTGCGGCCCTCGTCGTATGCTCCGATCTCAAATCCTATCTCGCGCCCGCGTCGAATCACGAAGCGTCCGTCAACCGCGACACGCTGCCCATTCAAATCCTGGTAGACCACAGGCTTGTGCTCACGCAGTTCGCCACCTTTGAGCTTCAGCACCAGATCGCCCTGAGCATCGATGACCGCATTGGCGCCGTCGTAGGCTAGCCTGATCAAATCTGGATCTGCCCCCGGTGCAACTTCAAAGTCGTATTCAAGTTGCTGCTGCGTTCCGTAGTAACTCAGAATGATACCCGGATAAATCTCATCGTACCGGACTCTGCGATAGGTGGGCACATC
>JALYXE010000185.1 GCA_030947265.1 Acidobacteriota bacterium | reverse complement strand
TTTCCGAACCTTCCATAGTGGCAATCAATAAAGTCACTAATCAGGTTGAGGCTGTGGGACGCGACGCCAAAGACATGTTGGGTCGGACTCCAGGAAACATTGTAGCAATTCGTCCGATGAAGGATGGAGTCATCGCAAACTTCGAAGTAACTGAAAAGATGCTTCAGCACTTCATTCGCAAGGCACATAATGGAAAAACGTGGGTTAGTCCTCGAGTCGTAATTGGCATACCTTCGGAGATCACACAGGTAGAGCGACGTGCGGTGGAAGATTCGGCCTATCGAGCCAAGGCGTCGGAAGTCTATTTGGTCGAGGAGGCGATGGCGGCGGCAATCGGAGCTGGTCTACCGATAACTGAACCGCACGGCAACATGGTGGTGGACATCGGTGGGGGCACCACCGACATCGCAGTCATCAGTTTGAGCGGCATCGTTTACTCGCGCGCCGTACGTGTTGCTGGTAACGAAATGGATGAAGCGATCATCTCCTACATAAAGCGAAAGTATAATCTCCTGATCGGGGAACGGACGGCGGAAGCAATAAAAATTGAATTAGGCTCAGCCTATCCGCTGGATGAGCCACTTTCCTACGAAGTTCGCGGCCGGAATCTGATCGAAGGAATACCAAAAACGATCACTATGACGGATGAAGAAGTTAGGGAAGCGCTCGCTGACTCTGTTTCAACTATCATTAATGCAGTGCGCGTTGCCCTGGAACGGACACCGCCAGAGCTTTCAGCGGATATCGTTGAGCGTGGAATCGTTTTGACGGGCGGCGGCGCCTTGCTCAAAAATCTCGATAAGCGCCTTTCAATTGAGACTGGATTGCCGGTCTCTTTGGCTGACGATCCGCTCGCCTCGGTGGTTCTGGGAACAGGCAAGATGCTTTCCGACTTTGATCTTCTCAAGCGAGTGAAGTGGGAAAATACCATGACCAGCGGAATGTAGAATGGCCGGGAGCTGAGGGCGGCGGCAGGAAGACTTACATATAACAGGCCGTGGTGAATTTTTTGTTTGCAGACTTTGGACGTGGGACTTTGGACTTAAAACTTTAGCTAATGGCGGCCATTCGCACCCAAAGAGAGATTCGTCAGCGCGCGCCTATTTGGCTCGTAGTGCTGCTATTGACGAATCTTGTCATCATGGCGGTGGACGCGCGAGACAATGGAACGAAGCAACGCCTGCTCAGGGTTTGGGTGCAAGCCGTGGCTTCGCCTGCGCAAAGCATCTCTTCCAAAGCAAGCGGCGCTGGCACAAGCTTAATAGGACAAATAGTTAACTTCCGCAGCACAGCCGGTGAAAACGACCGGCTGAAGGAAGAACTTTCCAAGGCACGGCTCGAACTGCAAAATGCACATCAAACGTGGGTAGAAAACGAACGTCTCAAGAATCTACTCAATCTCAAAGAACGAACGGGCTTCGATCAAGTCGCCGCTCGTGTCATCGCGCGCGATTCATCGATCTGGTTTAATACCATTACAATCAATCGGGGCAGCTCCAATGGCGTGGCTCTCAATATGCCAGTCGTTACAGCGGGCGGAATAGTTGGTCGTGTGATTGCGGTTAGCCCGTGGACAGCGCAAGTGATGATGGTCACCGATGAAAAAGCTGCAGCCGGAGCAATTGTAGGACAGCTTAGCGGATCGGGAGCGCTGGGCTCGGTCAGAGGCTTGGGTGAAAGTGGTCTTATTGAGATGCGTTACGTTTCCGGTCTACAGAAAGTTGAAGTTGGGGATTACATTTTAACGACCGGTCAGGATGGTATTTATCCGCCGGGTTTGAACGTAGGTGAAGTTGTCCAGGTGAAGCAAGGGACTGCCACACAACCTCACCAGATTTTCATTAAGCCAGGTGCAAAACTAGATCAGTTGGAAGAGGTGGCGGTGCTGCTTTATCATCCGCCACAGCGACCTGCACCCGACCAAACCCTGCCAAACGTTGACAAGGTAAAGAAGTGATGAGTGATAAGTAATGAGTGATGGGACATGAACGTCTCCTCATATTCAGCACTCGTCACTTGTCACCATTCACTGTTTCGATGCCTCAGCTTAAGATTGCGGCCGTTCTCGCCCTTGCCATAATCCTGCAATTGTCGCTAAGGGCCGTTTGGTCGCCCCTCTCCTTTATCGACTTCCCCCTGGTTGTCGTTGTTTATATCGCTTTACAGCGGCATGCGTGGCAGGCGCTGATTGTAGGCACCATTGCCGGCCTTGCTATCGACGCGGCGAGTGGGGGGCTTATTGGCGCCGGCGGCTTTTCGAAGACGCTAATTGCGTACGTGATTTACTTTGGTGCCACCAGAGTTAACCTTGAAAACACGCTATTAAGAATTCCCGTGCTGGCGGCGGCCACTCTTCTAGACTCTGCAGTGTACGTTTTCTGGCAACGGTCAATGGGCTATACGCCCAGCGTGCCCTTCGTGCAAACCATGTCTTATAGATTGATAGGTACCACAATTGTTGGAACGTTTGCTCTTTATCTACTGGATTCACTCTTTACGGATCGGGCTCGCCAACGCCGTTCCTTTGCCTCGCGGCGCAAAGGCGCACGACGAGGAAGCAGTCTCTTGAGAAGAAGATGAAATTCGAAGACACTTCGCAGAACCTTCGAGGCAGGCTTTGGATTGTCCAGAGCCTAATATTTCTTTTGCTGGCTCTCCTTGGAGTCAGGCTCTACTACCTTCAACTTGTCCGCGGGCAGTACTACGCGGAAATCGCTCAAAATCAACGCATTCGACTTTTACCAATACCCGCGCCGCGGGGAGTGATATTTGATCGCGATGGACATCCGCTCGTCGACTCAAGGCCAATCTATAACGTCATTCTTTGGCGTGAAGACTTGAGAGATCGCAAACTCATATCTCTGGTCAAGCCGCTGTCAGAGGCGCTTGGAATAGATGGTGACATACTTCGTGATCGCTTTGAGCAGATTAGTTCGCAGCCAGCCTTTGAGTCCATTTTGGTGAAACAGGATGCTGCGCCCGGAGACATCGCCTGGGTTGAAGCACATGAGCTGGAGTTTCCTGAACTGCGCGTCGAACAACAACCGCAACGTCGGTATCCTCCCAATGGTTTGCTGGCTCACGTCCTCGGCTATGTAGGTGAGATTAGCCCTGAACAGTTAAAGCAATCCTCTTACAAAGAGAAAGGACTAAAGCCGAGCGACTTGGTTGGCCAGAGTGGGCTCGAACAAACCTACGATGACTATCTGCGGGGAAGGGATGGCTATAGAAAAGTCGTCGTTGATAGCCGCGGTCGCATTCAGGATGAGATCGAAACTGTTCCACCACAGCCAGGCCAGGACCTTGTTACGACCATCGATCTTGACCTGCAGTTGGCGGCCGAGGAGCAGCTTCGGACTTCGGCCACCAAGCGCGGAGTCATCGTTGCCATGAATCCGAATAACGGTGAGATCCTGGCTCTTGCGTCTGCGCCCACTTTTGATCCAAATCTTTTTTCGCGGATTGGAACCAAAGAAGGACGCGCCGAATACGTGGCCGTGGCCGATGATCCGCAGAAGCCCCTGATCAACCGGGCGGTTCAAAGCCGTTATCCTCCAGGATCCACTTGGAAAATACCGATGGCAGTGGCGGGATTGCAGCAGGGAGCAATAACTATCGATCACTCCTCCCTGCTGTGCGGCGGGGGCATCCAGATCGGAAATAAGTTTACGCGCTGCATGGGCAATCACGGGACGCCTGATTTGAAAACCGCTATTACTAAGTCGTGCGATGGTTATTTTTATCGTTTGGGCCTGAAGATGGGCATCGATGGCATTATGTCTATGGTAGACGAATTTGATTTAAACCGGCGCACCGGAATTGATCTACCAAACGAAGTACTCAGCATGACCCCGTCTCGCGAGCTAAAAAAACGCACACAACCGGAAAACTCCGAATGGAAAGACATCGATACCGTGTACGCGTCTTTCGGTCAAGTCTACGACGTGATAACTCCAATCGCTTTGCTCCGCACAATTGCCGGTGTCAGCGTTGGCGGCAAACTATACGTGCCGCACCTACTTAAAGAGCTAAAGGCGATAGGCGAACCCCGGGCGGCTGACTATCGGGCAAGCCGAACGTTCCAACCCTTCGACGCTTCCCGGCCTAATCCGAAGGCCATCCCGATTCCGGAAGACATTCATCATATAGTTGTCGAGGGAATGTGGGGCGTAGTTAATAACGGCGGTACAGCTGCCGCCATACGCATGGCCGGCTTTGACATCGCCGGAAAGACCGGAACAGCTCAAGTCGTGGGTCTCGGAAAAGACGTGGGAAAAAACAAAGACCACGCCTGGTTTGTATCCTACGCACCGGCTTACAAACCTGAGATTGCTCTGGTCGCCTTAATAGAAAACTCGGGCTTCGGTGGCCAGAACGCGGCACCTGCAGTTCGTCGTGTGTATGACGTCTACTATCGCAAGACGCGAAATGAAGAGCCGCCCGGCGCCCTCCCCGTTGCCAGAGTGATGAAGCCGGAGAATGAGACACCGAAGACTCAAGCGGACCAGCAGATTGCCGGCAACCAGTGATGAGCGTTGATTGCTGATTGAGTGGCTGGTGACTGCTGATTCTGATTGCTGATGCCATGGTAACAATGATTCAAAAAAGAGGTCTGCGCGACTTCGATTGGCTCCTGGCATTCCTTGCCATTGGCATCGTGTGCTTTGGCACGATCCAAATTCGTCATGCGCAACCCACCGAAAACTATTGGGTGAAGCAGGTTATCGGCCTGGCGATTGCGGTGGTGGCGATGCTATTGGTGGCATTTAATGATTATCGGAAACTTATCAATATCGCTCCGGCGTTCTACGTCATTGGTCTCTTACTCCTGGTAGTAGTTCTTATTCCGGGTATTGGGTTGAAGATTAATGGTCAGCGCGCGTGGATTAAAGTTCCAGGGATTGGCCAGTTCCAGCCATCGGAATTTGTGAAAGTGACAACCGCGATGATGCTTGCCCGCTATTTTGGCAAACACCGTACCAGCGTCTTGACACTTAAGGAGATGGCAATTGGAGGGTTCATTCTTGCTCTACCTATTGCTCTTATCTTGCTCGAACCGGACGTCGGTTCGGTTCTGACCTACGTGCCCATACTTTTCATCGTCCTCTTTCTTTCGGCGATACGAATGCGTTACGTCGTGTCCGCCATCGTTTTGGGAGCATTGCTTCTGCCCGTCGCTTACGGGGTCGGGGTGAAGACACACCTAATAAAAAACTATCAGCAGGAACGGATCAACGTAATCCTCGATCCTGAAAGGGCCGATCGCCGCGGCTTCGGTTATAACACCTGGCAATCGATCCTCACTGTGGGCGAAGGCGGACTGCTTGGGGCCGACGCTTCATCAGGCCACTCTCAAAGCAGCCTGAAGTTTCTGCCGGAACCTCATACTGACTTCATATTCGCCGTGACCGCAGGCAACGCCGGCTTCGTGGGCTGCATTCTTGTGATGTTGGCTTACGCGATCTTGCTTTCCAGGTTGATTGCTGGCGCGAGGCGCGCGCCCGATCGGATGGGAATGCTGGTCATCATGGCGATAGTTTCGGGCCTTATGTGTCAGATATTCATCAATATCGGAATGGCGCTGGGTATCTTGCCTGTCATTGGCGTGCCGCTACCGCTAATGAGCGCCGGACTGGCGTCCCTGATAGCGACATTCATAGCGATTGGGTTCGCGATAAGCGTCCAGTTAAGAAGGTTCGTAAACTAGGTCGCATCTAAATTCGTTTCGCGTTTGCAACGCCTTGGTTTATACTCACCTTAGC
>JALYXE010000563.1 GCA_030947265.1 Acidobacteriota bacterium | reverse complement strand
CATCTATACTCCCTTCCTTAGCCAAGAATTGATCGCGCGCGATCGGATCTTTAAGAATCTGACGGAGCTTGCGAATATCCTTCGAGTTTGTAATCTCTTTCTCGTTGACTCTTCGAATGACGGTGTCAACCACCGTTGGCGTCAAAAGATTCTTATTTAGGTTCTTGATTTCTCTCGCCCAGGTAATAGATGCGCCAGGCTCAGCAATATTAGTGAGCTTCTCTGAGAGTTCGTAGATCTCGACCAGCTTATCGAGTTCGCGCACGGTTATGCCCAAAATGTTTGCAGAGCTAGCTCTACCAACAATATTGACCAAGCTGTACGCGACCATTTCTTTCTCTTTGGCATCCCACTCTTTCCTTTGCCGATGGATGTATATCCAGACACGGAGCCTCTCCTCGTCTGTTAGTGGACGATCTGTGACTTCAACCGGAATCTGACGAAACTGGTTCTTCTTATAGTCGTCGACCAAGACTCTCGAGTTTGTCCATCGTCGGTCGCCGTCAATGATCCGAAACTTGCCTGGCAAGTCTGGATGAGGCTCAACTAGCAAAGGCTCGAATATGCCCTCATTGGCTTCGATTTGCCTTTGCAACTCCTCGTCCTTCTTCGGTCCAAGTCTGGGTTGTTTCTCGTTCGGTACCAGAGAATCGATATCGACCGTTGTCCTGTAGGTTTTGAGAATAGTGCGGCCCAGTCTCCGCTCCTGCAGTACATGCTGGGCCGCATCGCTTTGAACTAACTCCAATGCCATATCAGTTCCTCGGAAGTGTGCTGGTCGATGGACGGAATTCGGTGACGACAGCCGGAGGCTTTTGTCCTCGACTGGTATCTGCTCGCTCGACAATGGCGCTGATTTCTGTCTGAACCTCGGTCAGGACGTTCTTCAGCCGCTTCGTCAGATACCCGCGCTTCTTCCAAACATCTTCATGCGCCTTAACCTCTTTCACATCGAGATCGAGAATGTCCTGCGTCAGTTTGTCCGCTTCGCGGAAACTCTGACTAACAGCTTCCGACGAAATCAGCTTGTAGAGTTCCGCCATTTTTCCTGAGCGCTCTTTCAAGCTAAGGTTCAAGACGTGCATACGAACCATCGAATTTCTCAGGAGTTGGACGATCTGGCCAACCCGGGCCGGACTCACGGCAATCACATCATGGACGATACACAGTTCCTTCTTTCCAGTGGGGAAGCAGTTAGTTGACAGGATCGCGTGCACTGCTCCAGCCGCCGTTTGATCGGCGCGCAGCTTGGAAGCGTATCCATCTTGCCAGTTTTGACGATTCTTTGAATCATAAACGATCTTCCCGCAGAACTGTCCCTTGTTGAAGACCTCGTGGTGGATGTCGGCACCGGGTTCACCCTTTGGTACGCGGGAAAAGTGATCGCCCTTGAAAAGCGATCTAAGCTCTTCATAAAGGTCAATTTCTGCTCCGTCGCCTAAATCGTAAGCGGTCTTTTTCTGAAGTTGTCGCTCAAGCGCGGCCACTTTGTTCTTCGTTTTTTCGTGCTCGCGCGTGAATTCAGCTTTCAGTTTCTTCTCTCGTTGATCGCGATCACGCTCCAGAATTTCGCGTTCCTTAGCCACTTCTTCTTTGAGCTTCTTCTCCGCTTGTTCAGCCGTCTGTTTCTTGAACGAGGCTTCCCGTTCTTCAAGGACTTTCGCCTTTTTAACAGCACCATCGCGTTCCGTTTGCAGTTTTCGATTTTGTTCTTTTGCGCGATCTTCGGCGGCCGTACGTTCAGCTTCGACAGCTTTCTTCATGGCTCGCTCTGCCTGTTCGGTCATTTGCTTTTTCAAGGTCGCTTCCTTAGCTTCTGAAGCCTTCGCCTTTTGCACTGCACCATCTCTCTCGGCCTGAAGTTTGGAAGTCTGTGCCTTTGCCCACTGCTCAGCAGCCCTGCGTTCCTTCTCAATCACCCGCTTCGTTTCTCGTTGGACTTGAAGCTTGGCTTGCTCTTCGTACTGTTTTTTGAGACTTGCTTCAACCTGGGCCAGTTTCTTTTTCTCTTCGAGACGAATGCGTCCCTCAATCTCAATGAACTTTGCCTGAGGGACGGTGTTTCCGCACCAGGGGCACGTCGATGTTTCTGCTTGCATTTTGATAACTCCTTGCGGTTAACACCGCATCCAAATCAAGGACTCAAGGCGGCTAGGTGGTGCGCCCGAGACCCCATCGCCATCCCTTCCAACCTAAAACGGGGATGCACAAGGACGACTTATACTCCTTCTGCGTCCCTGAGTCAAGAACTATTTCGGGGTTAATTTGGTCTGCCTCACGCCTTTGGAGTATATTCTGTGCGTAGTTATCCTCTGTGACCGGCGTTATCTGCAGATAGACTATACCACTGAGGTGAAAGTAGAAATGGCAGCAAGTGACCGAACCCAAATCGCCAAACTAGCGCGAACCAGCAGATCCGGAGTTATCAGTTCGGCCGATGCTTCGAAGGTGCTGAGTCTGGATGCCAAGAGGACGGGAGCGAAGCTAGCTTCATTGGCAGAGCGTGGCTGGTTACGTCGCGTACGTCGCGGTGTTTATCTAGTCGTGCCACTTGAAGCCGAACCTGGGAAGCCCGCCACTGCCGCAGATCCGTGGATATTGGCGCAGGAAGTTTTCAGCCCCTGCTATATAGGCGGTTGGAGCGCAGCTGAATATTGGGAACTCACTGAGCAAATTTTTCGGCCGACACTTGTGGTTACAGCGGCAGCCATTCGATCGAAGTCAATCGAATTGGCGGGTCAGGAGTATCGTTTGTTTCGCGTGCCTGCCTCAAGAGTCCGAATAGGAACGAGCGTGTGGCGCGATTCAGTGAAGGTCAGAGTCTCAAGTCGCGAGCGAACGCTTGTCGATTGCCTTCGCAATCCAGCTCTGAGCGGCGGCGTCGGGCATTTGATCCTGATGATGAAGGAGTATGCAAATCACCCCGAACACGACTTCAAGAAGTTACTGAATGAGGCCCGCGAAGCTGACAGCGGCGCATTGTGGAAGCGCCTTGGATATCTCTGCGAAATTTTGTGGCCGACAGAAGATTCGATTATTAGCGAGGCCTCTCGCAAAGTCTCAACGGGCAACATCAAACTCGATCCGTTGGTCAAGGCTCGCGGCAAACTCGTGACGCGGTGGCGAGTTTGGAGCAACGTCGATTTAGGCACACATGATTAACAAGCAAGACATCCTCGACAGAGCGGCCGAATGGCAATTGCGGGCTGAGGTTGTTGAGAAGGATTATGTCCTGGGCTGGCTCCTCGCCGCGATCTCGTCGCATCCTGAATTGCGGGCGTTATGGATCTTTAAAGGCGGGACGTGCATCAAGAAGACCTACTTTGAGACTTATCGCTTCTCAGAAGACTTGGATTTCACTCTCCTTCCCGAAGCGCCGTACAGCGAAGGAGCAATTCTCGAACAGCTACAGGCAATGGCTCGGATTGCCGCCGAGATGAGCGGTCTCGAATTACCTACAGAGCTCATCCGTGTGCTGCCAAGACATAACAAGGCCGGTCAAGACACTTTTCAGGGACGGCTTTACTATCGCGGTCCCCTCCAGAGAACGCAAAACTACGCTTCCATCATCTTTGACATCACGAACGATGAGACAGTCTTTGCTGAACCAGTCGCACGAACTGTTTTCCACCCTTACTCGGATGGCTTGCCCGCTGATGTTGCGGTCCAGTGTTATTCGCTCGAAGAGCTACTGGCCGAAAAAACCCGCGCCCTTTACCAACGTACCCGGCCGCGCGACTTATATGACGTCGTATATCTTTTGGAGAACTGCATCGATGCAATCGACCTGGCCGAAGCACAACGAATTTTTGGCGCTAAGTGCGAATCCAAAGGCCTGCCAATTCCGTCGTCTGACGAGTTGCTGGTACTCGTCAAACAGAATGAAGAGTTAAGAGCAGACTGGGCAAATATGCTCGCTCATCAGCTTCCTAATCTTCCCGAAATTGAAGGCACCCTGGCTCGCTTTGCCTCGCTGATCGGTTGGATTGATAAACCTGAGTTCGTCCCGGCTGAAGCAGCCCTGGGTGCAGCAGTTCCGGCTTCTACGGATTACAGATCTATTCCGCTATCAGGCATTCGTTATTGGGGAGGCGGATCGCCAGTTGAGAGAATTAGATTCGCGGGCGCGAATAGACTTTTGTTAGAGTTCGGTTATCACGGAAAGCATCGTTTGGTGGAGCCGTATTCGTTACGCGAGGCTAAAACTACCGGCAACATTTTGTTATATGCGTGGGAGTTGAGCAGCGGACACATCAAAGCATTCAAGATCGCCGAAATGGATGACGTGCGAACTACGAATACTGGCTTCACGCCAAGGTATCGCGTAGAGCTAAGCGCCCAGGGTCCGATGAGCATACCGGACGTTTCTCGAAGTACTGGAGTGATTCGATCACCACGGTTGAGTGCAAGAAGAAAATCAAGCGCTTATCATGGCCCTATCTATGTCTATGAGTGCTCGTACTGCGGGAAGCGCTTTAGAAGACAACAGCGCAAGTCACAATTAAAGCCGCATAAGGACAAACATGGCTGGGATTGCCCCGGCCGAACAGCTTATTTCGTCGACACGATTTACTAGGCGGACGGAGCAGAAGAGATCATCGTGGACGCTGACCCAGGGGACTGGAAGTAACGTTAATAGATGAAAGCACCTAAAAGAACTCGTCAGGTTCGGACGAATAAAACAAACCACATGAGTGACGAGGCATTTGCCGATCTTAAGGAGGCTTTGTGGGGTGCCCTCGCTTTTGAGCGTGGAGAGCGCCGCGACTTAAACGTAACGCGAATCCAAGCTCCGCCACCGACGAAAGCAAGTCATCCTAAAGACATTGCTCGCATCCGACAAAGGTCAGCTGTTCGCAGGAGGTGTTGGCGGTGATGCTGAGTATCAGACTCAAGGCGGTGCAGACTTGGGAGGAAGGTTCAAGAGAACCTGGGGACGCAACCTCCAGTTGCCGACGGTCGCGAAAAAGCACCAAGGGGTTCTGCTTGACTCATGAAGATAGCCGCAAAGCGACATGCGCAAGTTGAGGTGGGCTAAATGAAATATTGGTTAATGCGGTCTCCTATTTATGGCCCTGACATAAATTCGATCTATGAGGGCAAACCTTGGACATATTTCAAGGTGCACTTGAATGAACGGTTACGGTCAGGTGATGTCGTGTACTTGGGCGGCGCTTATGGCGATGTTTACGCCTGGGGGTTTGTCACCAAATCTGAAGAGTACCGTGATGATGACGCCGGCGAACAGATGTTGAAAGTTGAAGTGGTGCGTCCAGTCGTTCGTCACGGTCTAATCGCTTCCGAAGCAATCGATAAGACTCCTGAAATTGGCGAACTTTTTCGACAAAGCGAGACGAACCTCGTAGAGCTAAACGAGAACCAAGTAAATGCGTTCAATCGCCTCTTACCATCGCCTTCGCCGCCAAGCTTCCCAGCAGCCAACAGCGAGCCAAGCACGTTGATCATTGAGCTGACTAAGATAGACAAGGCAATCCTTGAGTGGCTCAAGAATAAGTTTGATGGAGACTATAAGTACAACATCATTGGAACCGGCGAAGTGCGTGTGACGTCACCGATTGAGCATTCTTTGGGAATAACTTTTGATGAGGATCAGCGACACCTTGCAAGTCAGCGTTTTGATCAGCTAAAGGCATGGGATCTAATTAGATCAACTCACTCGGGTAACCGCGATCCGGAAAACTGGGTCAAGATTACAGAAAAGGGACGGTGCGCATTGGGTGAGGGTAAAATTGCCGTCTCGGATTTGGAGGGTGCGCGTCAAGGGTCTGTCCACTCTGCAACTGAGTCGGAGCTGGAGACCGGTAATACGGTTGACTGTCCAAAATGCAAACGACTTTTGAGGGCAACCGCGCAATTCTGCGACAACTGCGGACTCTCGCTGAATAAATTCAACGCACCGACCTTACAAGAAGAACCCACGATCAAACCTCCGGCGAGCGACGATCCTCTGATAGGCCGTGTTTTGGATGGTAAATACAAAGTTCTCGCGCGCTTGCGAGGAGGTGGCGTGGGAACAGTCTACCGCGCCGAACAACTACGCACCGGAGCCGACGTCGCTATAAAGGTACTTCACGCACAATTCGTCACAGACCCTTCATTCCTTGAGCGCTTTCGTCGCGAAGCTCGCGCAGCGGCTACACTAAGCCATCCAAATATCGTAAGAATCTATGACTTCGTTGAAGCAACGAATGACTCTCCCGCATTCATTGCAATGGAGTTTGTACAGGGCGACCCATTAAGCGCAGTCTTGAGAAATGAAGCTAGGATCGGTCAGGCTCGGGCAATCATCTTGATGCGTGAAATCTGCGCAGGAGTCGCGGCTGCGCATCGAGCTGGCATCTCACATCGGGACCTAAAGCCTGACAACATAATAATTGTGCCGCCAACTTCAGATAGTACGACTGAATCGGTGAAGCTAATTGATTTCGGTATTGCGAAGCTTCATGACATAACGGACGGACACGTTATCACTCAAGTAGGCACGTTGCTAGGGACACCTTTGTATATGTCACCTGAACAATGCAGGGGCGAGTTGTCGGATGCGCGCTCCGACGTTTATAGCCTTGGCGTAATCTTATATGAAATGCTTGTCGGTGCCCCGCCTTTCACTGCAGACAACAAGGCCGACATTATCTCTAACCACCTACGCGACAAGCCGCCGGCTCTCCCGACGGATTTAGACATAGCGCCTCGGATAGAAGCTGTGATTATGCGAGCGTTAGAGAAGGATCAAAGCGCGCGTCAAGCTGATGCCGCCACCCTATCACGTGAACTCAAAGAGGCAATCGATGTCGAAGATAAAAGAGAGGTACGAGGGAGGCCGCAGTCAGAGGCCCCCACTCTCGAAATCCGAACTGACCCTGATAGAGTTCCGAGACTCAACAACCTGGAAGAGACTGACTCCTTGGTGTTCAAAGTTGCCTGTGAAAGAGCAATGAAGACAGGATACCTGAAGCACATCTCCGTAAGAGAGTTAATAAAAGACCTGGAGAATCACCAGATCACTCAAGGCGAGATGTTTGATTCCCTCGAAATTCTGACAGAGGAAATGTACATTGAGCCCAGCAAGACAGTTGGCGGCGGTTTGCGAATCAACGATTTTGAGATCACATCGTTTGGCTTTGAGCAGTACGCCCAAGTGTTCATCCTAAATTATCAGTCTATCGCCGAGTCTGTAATTGAGGAGATCGTTATGCATGACAAAGAGGTCTTTGAGAAGCCCGATATTGTTGTTGAGAATATTCTTGACAGGTTGGCGGCCGAGGGTTCAATCAACGTTTCAAAGCGCATGGGCGGCAAGTGCGTTATCACTCATGTTTCAGCCCGGTTGCGTCGGAAGTATAAGGTGGCGGAACCGGACAACTGAACGAGAACTCAGATCTTCCTTAGACAGCCATCTTATTCGATTGCGGAGATTGTCCTACGAAGTACGCTTTCTGAAGCGAGTGATTGAAGCACGCCAAACAAGAACTTAGATGCTGCGAGAGATTGGCGATTTGATGACTCTCGATGGCGCGATTATGGCGCGATGGCGTGATTTTACGTAGCGATACCTAACGAACTTTGACGGCTGCGGATTCGGTAAATACTGCTTGATCTCGTTTCGTCTCGCCTTGTTGATGCCCCTCAAACCGTCTCATAATCTGTTGGTTCGGGGTTCGAATCCCTGCGGGGGCACCAATTAGCTAGCGAAGATTCGTGCATTCACGCTTCAAGCGCGCCAACTTTGGCGTGACATCCTGTCCGCCAGTGGGCACAGTGCACTCTTGATTCGTTTTGCGAAACAAACAAAGTGCGCTCTGACTTATTTCGTGCGTCAGTCTTTTCGGGCTACGCGTTCAATGCGGACAGGGTGACGC
>JALYXE010000556.1 GCA_030947265.1 Acidobacteriota bacterium | reverse complement strand
TCCTGGGCCGTTGGCCCAGGCTATTACATTTCGCGCCTCTGGCGCTTTAAGCGAGAACACGTATCTCTGTTTGCCGAGGGAATCAGGCGACCGCCTTGCCAATGTAGTCTTGAGTCCGGCCTTCCCTCGAATAAAACACGACAACTTTTGTTTAGCGTGCCACTCCAATTGGTGTCAAGTGCTAGACTGAATGATTATTTATGAAGGCTACGATCATGAAATTTGGTGGCACGTCTCTGGAGGGCGCTACCGCTTTCCAGAACGCCGCTCGACTTGTTTCTGAACGGCAGATTCTACGACCGGTGCTAGTTGTGTCCGCCATGGCCGGCTTTACCGACGCGCTAATTAGCAGCGTGAAACAAGCGTTCAGTGCCGGGGCGGTCAGCGGCGCGGACACCCTCGAAAAGCATTTCGACCGTCACTTGAGGGTAATCGAAGCGCTCCTGCGCAATGAAGCTCCGCGCATGCGCCAGCTCGTGGCCCAATGTCGGAGCGAGATCCTGGAACTGTTGAAATCAACGAGCGCCGAGGATGATCGGGATTATAAGCGACGCAAACCCCTGACGGATGTGGTTGCTTCTTACGGTGAGCAACTATCGGCAGCGACGCTCGCCGCTGTGCTGAGAGAGAACAAAGTATCCGCTACGGATGTCGATGCCCGTAGATTTATTATCACCGACGACAATTACGGCTGTGCGACACCTTTAATAGATGAAACTTTCCGTCGCACTCAGGAACAACTGCAACCGTTGATTGAATCTTCTCGC
Organism: Acidobacteriota bacterium; assembly: GCA_030947265.1. Lineage (GTDB taxonomy): Bacteria > Acidobacteriota > Blastocatellia > Pyrinomonadales > Pyrinomonadaceae > PSRF01. The sequence continues at coordinate 2,481 of JALYXE010000556.1, read as the reverse complement.
ATTCCGGTACTCGGAGGTTTTATTGGATCCACCCTCGCCGGGGAGACAACGACGCTGGGACGTGGCGGCTCGGATTATACCGCCGCCCTCCTCGGAGCTGCTTTGGAGTCTGACGAGATTCAAATCTGGACCGACGTACCGGGTGTGCTCACAGCAGATCCTCGCCTGGCACCAAAGGCTCGCACAGTTCCTCAACTTTCTTTCGAAGAAGCAGCCGAGCTGGCCTACTTCGGCGCCAAAGTGCTTCACCCGAAGACTCTCCAACCGGCAATCGAACGAAACATTCCAGTGCGCATCTGCAACTCGCGCGATCAGGAAAGCGGAAGCACGCTGGTCGTTGCCGAGACGGAAAAGTCGCCGCAGACGGTAAAAGCCATCGCACATAAAACCGGAGTCACCACTCTTCAGGTCACCTCGGCACGAATGCTTGGAGCTTACGGATTCCTACGCGCGATATTCGAAATCTTCGATCGATATAAAACAGCCGTTGATGTAGTAACGACGTCTGAAGTCAGCGTGTCATTATCGCTTGACGACACCAGCGCCTTACCAGGCATCGTTGAAGAGTTAGAGAAACTTGGCTCCGTGAGTGTTGAAGAGAAAAAAGCAATCCTCTGTATCGTAGGGGAGGGATTGCGCAGCACGCCGGGGATTGCTGCCCGTGTCTTCTCGACGATTAGTGACATCAATGTTTCACTGATCTCGCAAGGAGCCTCGAGAATTAACCTGACGTTCGCGGTTGAAGAGGCGCACGCGCGGGAGGCTGTGGTCCGGCTTCACAAAGAATTCTTTGAGAATTCAAACGAGGAAAACGCTATTACTCAAGGGGTCACTATTGAAGTTGAAAACCGGGACCAAGTTCTGGGGTAAACTTCTCTTAACGCAAAGTAGGCGAAGAACTTGGCTCGTCGTTAACGCAAACTGCTACCACCCCACGCGGGCCGCCCTCGCGGGGACCCCGCTAAGTTTGCGGCATCGTTAGCTGGCTTACAGTAATACGCAAACTAACAGTTTGCGCTAAAACTACTTCTACCAGATGAATCTTTTTGAGCTAACACGCAAACTGATCGATATTCCCTCGGTGACCGGCGATGAGAAAAGTGTCGGGGTTTTTCTGGTGTCGCACCTCGAAGGTTTGGGTTATCGGGTTGAGACGCAAGAGGTGGCGGCAGATCGGTTCAATATCGTTGCCACTACAGACGCGCAGCCCCGCATCGTACTCGCGACGCACATGGACACTGTGCCGCCTCACATCGCCTCGAGTGAAGATGATGAACGAATTTACGGAAGGGGCGCATGTGACGCGAAAGGGATTATTGCGGCGCAGATTACCGCAGTCGAGCGACTGCGGCGGGAGGGCACAACAGAATTAGGCTTGCTGTTTACCGTCGATGAAGAGTTGGGAAGCCGGGGGGCGCAAGTTGCGAATTTGAACAAACCCACTAAACAACCCGGGTATCTTATCAATGGCGAGCCGACGGATAATAAATTGACTACGGCAACCAAAGGTTCGCTAAGGCTAACTCTAAAGACGAGCGGACGATCCGCACATTCGGCCTATCCGGAGCAGGGTGAGTCAGCGATTGAAAAGCTGTTGGACATTCTCGACGGGATTCGTAATTGCGAATGGCCCAGCAATGAGTTACTCGGCCAGACCACTTGCAACATCGGGGTGATTAGCGGTGGCACGCGGGCGAATGTTATTCCCGCGGCGGCATCTGCTGAATTGCAGCTTCGGCTTGTAGGGAAAGCCCGCTCCGTAAAGACAATTCTTGAAGCCGCAATCAACGGCCGCGCTGAGGTTGAATATTTGTCCGAACATGATCCCATTCACTTGTTGACGGTTGCCGGTTTCGAGCAATGCGTGGCGCGTTTCACCACCGATATTCCTTATCTCTCGCAATGGGGAACACCCCTGCTGCTTGGTCCCGGCTCAATTCTTCATGCCCACACCGATCACGAGTTCATCGAAAAGAGAGAACTTTCCGAGTCGGTAAATCTTTACGTCCGGCTTGTGCGCCGGTTGCTTGAAAGAGAAGGCGAGCAACAGTTCACTGAGACGGCGGAAGGAGCCTCGCAATGAGGCTGGCGCTCATTGGTTACGGAGCTATGGGCCGTTTGGTTTCCAATTTGGTAACCAGCCAGGGTCGGGCAGATAACGATGAGATCGGAGTGACCCTAACGTCTCGCGATGCGTCGCAAAGTGTGCGTGACCTGGCGTCTTCCTTGCGCGGTCATGACGTGGCCATCGATTTTAGCGTTGGCACTGCTGTAATTAAACATGTTAGGGCATGCGCGCTCGCCGCAGTGCCCCTGGTTGAGGGGACGACGGGCTGGAAAGAGCAGGAGGCTGAGGCGCGACAAATTGTGAACGAACACAACGCGGCGCTCGTTTATGGGGCTAATTTTTCTATCGGCGTAAATATTTTCTACCGCATTGTTGCCCATGCAACAAAGTTAATGACAGGGATTGATGAATAC
>JALYXE010000545.1 GCA_030947265.1 Acidobacteriota bacterium | reverse complement strand
AAAGGATGCTGCTTGAATCTCTGAAATTCTGCATGAGGATCGAGTAGCGGATCCTTGTAATCGAGACCTGTAACGTAGCCAATATTCAAAATGCGATTCTGCATTCCATAGACCCAACCGCCGCCGTACGTTTGCGAGTCAGAAGGAAACCCCAGTGTGTGCGTTACCCTTCCCGTCGGATAACGGTCATCGGGCAATTCCCAGAGCTCTTTCACTCCAATACTATAAACCTGCGGTTCGCGCCCGGCGTCCAAATTGAGCCGCTGGACTAACTGCTTAGTAAGCGAGCCGCGTGGCCCCTCTCCTAAAACAGTAACCCTGGCGCGAAGATCAACACCGGGCTCGAAATTCCGCTTCCGCTTCCCTTCCTTATCAACGCCCTTGTCCCCTGTTCGGACACCAATAACTGCGTCATCTTCGTCGTAGAGCAGATCCGCTCCCGGAAATTCGGGGAAGATATTGATACCAGCCTCTTCGCATTTTTCGCCTAACCAGGCAGTGAGTCGATTGAGCGAGACAATGTAGTAACCGTGATTTTTTAGCGGCGGAGGTGTTATTGGAGAACGAAAGGCTCGGTTTTTTGTAAGGTAAAGAAAATGGTCTTCGTTGACGGGCGACTCAAGTGGTGCGCCTTGTTCGACAAAATCGGGAATCAACTCCCGCAACGCTCGCGGATCCATCACCGCGCCCGAAAGAATATGCGCCCCGACGGAAGCGCCTTTTTCTATGACGCCAATTTCTATCTCCCCGAGCGCTGTGCTTTTGCGCTCATCTTTCTCTAACGCTTCATTATGCGCCCTTATCAAGCGAGAGAGATGTAAGGCACCGCTCAAGTTTGCCGGACCGGCGCCTACGAACACCACATCCATTTCCAAAGTTTCGCGTTCCATTAGTTCACCCTCAAGATTCCTATCCCTACAATTGACAAAATGAATGGCCATTCAGTTTTGAGTATAACAAATAGCGAGCAACTGGCCTAAAACACTGGTGGGCCTAAAGAGTTGATTCCACTTATTACTATTGGCAAGGACTACGCGCCGCTTTCTGCCGCTCGGCGTTTTCCGGCAAGAGACGGTAGAATGCAGCAAATCCCAAAAGCTGAGGGTCTAAGTGCCTGAAAAAATCTATACAAACCGCTTGGTCAACGAAACGAGCCCATACCTTTTGCAGCACGCGCACAATCCCGTGGATTGGTTCCCCTGGGGCGAAGAAGCATTTGAAATTGCCCGGCGCGCGCAGAAGCCAATCTTGCTGAGCATTGGATATTCGGCCTGCCACTGGTGTCATGTGATGGAGCACGAGTCGTTTGAAAACGAAGAGATTGCCAGGGTGATGAATGAGAATTTCGTCAACATTAAGGTCGATCGCGAAGAGCGGCCGGATCTGGATCAAATCTATATGAATGCCGTTCAGATGATGACACATCACGGGGGTTGGCCGATGACCGTGTTTCTTACGCCTGAGGCTGTTCCATTTTACGCTGGAACCTACTTCCCACCAGAGGACCGCTACAACATGCCCGGGTTTCCGCGTGTACTCATCAGCATGGCGGACGCTTATCGTGAGCGACCAGATGATGTTGCCCAAACCGCTGCTTCGATTCTTAACGAACTAAAGAGCTCGACGACCACAACCGAGTCCAGCGAACTTCAGTCGGCTGATCTTTTGGATACTGCTTATCGAGGGATTATTAAGAATTACGATTCAACCAACGGTGGGTTTGGTGGCGCGCCTAAATTTCCGCCGGCAATGACTCTCGAATTCCTGCTTCATACGTTTTACCGCAACGGGGAAGCGCAAGCTCTCGACATCGTCCGTAACACCTGCCGAAAGATGTCCGAGGGCGGCATTTACGATCACCTGGGAGGTGGTTTTCATCGTTACTCAACAGATGCACGGTGGCTCGTGCCGCACTTCGAGAAAATGTTGTACGACAACGCCCTTCTTTCGCGCCTCTATCTTCATTTTTTCCAGTTGACGCGCGACGAATCTGCTCGAGTTGTGGCGGAAGGAATTTTGGATTACGTAGTTCGTGAAATGACCGACCCGAGCGGAGGCTTTTATTCCACACAAGATGCCGATTCAGACGGTGTCGAGGGGAAATTCTTCGTCTGGGGCATGGATGAAGTTGAAGAACTTCTGGGTGAAAGTGATGTTGCTCTTTTTGCTGCGTATTACAACATAACAAAAACAGGCAACTTCGAAGGCGAGAACATTTTAAACGTGACTCGTGATCTGCCTGAGGTGGCGGCGGCCGAGAATGTAACTGTCGAGCGATTAACCGAAACTCTCGACAAAGCACGCAAGACATTGTTTGAAGCGCGCCAGAAAAGACCGAAGCCGGCGCGGGACGAAAAAGTTCTAACGGCCTGGAATGGTTTGATGCTCGCCGGTTTTGCTGAGGCTGCGGCAATTCTCGACCGCCCCGATTATGCGGAAGTCGCGAAACGAAATGCGCGATTCATACTTGATAACCTGCGCACAAATAGGTTGCTCTTGAGAACTTACAAAGACGGGCAGGCCAAGCTGAACGCATATTTAGAAGATTACGCATTTTATATAGACGGCCTGATGACATTGTTTGAAACCACCGGAGAACTTCCGTGGTTTGAAGAAGCGAGTAAATTAACCGCCACGATGATTGACGAATTTTGGGACGATGAGGAGGGTGGTTTTTTCTTCACCGGACGAAGCCACGAAAACCTAATCGTTCGGTCAAAAGACTTTTTTGACAATGCCACCCCATCGGGTAACTCGGTCGCAGCCCAAAGTCTTTTGCGTATCGGCCTGCTGACAGATAACAGCGACTATCAAAGACGTGCTGCTACGATACTTCGCCTCACAGCATCCGCGCTTCGTCGCTACCCTTCCGGCTTTGGCCGCATGCTCTGCGCGCTTGATTTTTATTTAGGGAGTCCTAAAGAGATTGCGATTATCGGCGGTTCTGAGACTGAGGAACTTCAATTGCTGGTAAGAGAGATCTGGAAGCGGTATTTGCCTCATAAAGTCGTCGCACACGCCGGTCCTGGCGAGACAGGCGCGCCCGCGTTGATTCCTCTTCTTCGGGATCGTCCACAGCTACAGGGCAAGGCGACCGCCTATGTTTGTGAACACTTTATCTGCAAAGAACCTGTCACAACTGCTGCGGAACTCGCCACTCAACTACTAAATCAGGCTGCCGCTACGCCTTGAGGATGAAATCTAAGGATCCGGCGCCCTCGATCCCCCTCACCCGGTGCCAGCACTTCACGTAAAGCCATTTTGAGCAACTCCTTAGGGTCTTGACTCAGGCCACTTAAAAGGTTATCTTTTCCCGTGCCAAGCAGTGTTGGCATTCAGCCAACGTCGTTGACCCTCAACGAATAATTCCTCAAAACTTTCCAGCGATATCGAACTTAATCTCTCATCATCGGAGCCGTAGGGCGGGTTCAATCTACTTTCGGGCAAACAAGGACAATCCAATAATGAGTGAAAAAAGGAACTGGAAGAGTATTCTTCTCCTAATCGGCATTTCCACGGTCGGATTCTTACTGCTGTGCTCTGCCCTGGTTTCCACTGTTAAGCTTCCCTTCTTTACCAGCGCCGGCCTCCTGGCATGGTTAATCTTGCTTGTATTAACCCTCGCCGCAAGTCGATTCACGATTTCCATCAGTACTACCGTGGGCGTTAGTCAGAGTCGTAAGTCAGTCGCTGACGCGTTTGTGTTCCTGGCGGTCATTCTCTACGCAGTGCCTCCCGCAAATACCGTCGGTCCTGCTACATTGCTGGCTGCTATTGTCGGCTTCGTCTCAACCTACGGACTGTCCGGCCGAAGAGAATCAATCTCAACAACCGCGATAGCCGTCATCTCTACATTCGTCTCGGCGTCTTGCTACGGGTTTCTCGCAACAGTCTTTTCGACCGATTTTACTCGCACCGGGTCGGGACTTCCTTTGAATGTGTTCTTGCTGCCCCTTTGCGTATTGGCGGTACTGCAATATTTTCTAAGTACATGGGCGACGGTCTATTTCCTCAACATCGTCGACGGTAAACCACGCGTCCTTCCCTCTCAGGAAAGTTTGGTTTGGACCCTAACCACTCAGGTTGCGGGAGCTGCCGCAGCGGTTCTTTTCTATTCTGCGATCCAGGGGGGTGGAATCGCCTCGATCCTATTGGGTTTGCTTATCATCGGACTCGTTCACTTGCTATATAGATTCAACGAGAATCGATTGAAAGAAGTGCGTCGTGCGGAAGCCGAGCAGCGCAAACACGTCGAGGAAATGGCAACTATTCATATGAACACAATTGAATCGCTGGCAATCGCCATAGATGCGAAAGACCAGACGACTCATGGCCACGTTCGCCGAACGCAAATATATGCCTCAGAAATGGGAAGACTATGTAACGTCGGTGGTCCGGAAGTGCAAGCCCTTTTTGCCGGCGCGTTATTACATGATATTGGCAAACTTGCGGTGCCTGAATACATCCTCAACAAACCTGGCAAACTTACCGAGGCTGAGTTTGCCAAAATGAAGATTCATCCGACGGTGGGTGGAGACATCCTCCGGAGGGTCAACTTCCCCTATCCGGTGGAGGATATCGTTCGTTATCACCATGAAAAATGGGACGGCAGCGGTTATCCTAAGGGCCTCAAAGGCGAAGGTATTCCGCTGGTTGCACGAATCATTTCAGTAGTCGACTTTTACGACGCCACCCGCTGTGACCGCCCCTATCGCAAAGGGATGAAGCGTGAAGATTCGCTGGCCCTGCTAAGAACGATGTCGGGAAATGCTTTTGATCCTCGCGTGGTTGACATATTCATCGAGCACGTCGAGGAATTCGACAGACTCATTGACGCAGAAGATATTCAAGAGCAAGTAGAATCAGAAACCGCGCAACATGATTATCTGACCAAGACGAAGCCGGACGCCGGTCTTGCGTCAAACTTGCTCGGCACTCCTGACAACGATGCTGGATTTAGATCCATCACCGAGGCCCAGCGGGAGGTGTTTGCACTTCACGAGATCGCGCAAACCATCGGTTCCTCCTTGAATTTTTCCGATACCGTAACGCTCGTCTCCAACAAGCTTCGGTCAATCGTTCCGTTTGACACGTGCATCATTTTTATTGTTGATGAGAAGTCAGGTAAGGCTGTAGCCGAGCACGTAGCCGGTGAACATTCGGACGCCTTCCTGCGCCGCGGGATGAATGTCGGCGACGGCATAAGCGGCTGGGTCATCGCAAACGCCCGTTCGATGTGTAACGCTTCCCCCGAACTTGATCTAGTCGGAGTCGCTGAAGAGATTGCCAGCAATTATAAGGGTGTCCTTGTTTCCCCGTTACTTCGGGAAGACGGAGCCTTCGGCGCTATTACGCTTTATTCCAAGAGCCGGACATCCTACTCAACCGAGCACGTCCGATTGCTCGAATCGGTTTGCCAACACGCGTCCAGCGCGCTCAATAATGCTTTAACCTTCGAGAAGACCAAAGAGAGCGCGCTTACCGACCCGCTGACCGAACTTCCCAACGCGCGCGGGTTTTACATGATGCTGGAGCAACGGGTCGCTGAATGCCAACGCATGAGCAACGAGTCGCTTGCCGTAATCAGCATGGACGTTGATGACTTCAAGGCAATTAATGATCAATACGGGCATGCAATCGGCGACCGCGTGCTCGCCAGCCTCGCCGCCGTCATTCGTAAGGAACTGCGGCAAATGGATATCCTGACGCGCTACGCCGGCGATGAATTTGTCGCCATCATGCCTATGGCTTCGACTCACATGGCAGTCGCCGTCGCCGAGCGGATTAGAAATGCGGTCGAAATGCAGAAATTTACTGTGCGAACTGGAAAAGTTGTGCAACTCAGTCTAAGCATGGGCGTCTCCTGCTTTCCAGATGAAGGTGATACAACGGAAGAACTTCTTACCGCAGCTGCCGGAAAGATGCAGAAGGACAAACATTCTCGTAAGACCGTGATTACCCTCGCCAATAGTCCGATCAACACTGTAGACGCTTTCCGCTAATCATAACGAATAGGTTAACAAAGGGCGCACATCGCAAGAATGCGGTGTGCGTTTTTGTATAGATAAGATAGGTTTTGCGCGTCGTTACACACCTCGCGTATAATCCGAACCGTTATTTTGCAACCGTTATTTTGTTTGCCAGGGAGTCCGAATCGTCAGTCCTGGATCTGTCATTAATGGCGGTTCAGCAGTCGAAAAGCTGGTCAGTGGCAAAATCAAACTACGAGATGAGAAAGCAGACGCCCGAGTCGTCCCGTCTGGGAGCGGAGGACACGAGTGCGACTGGCGTGCTGGATGAAGAGTCTACCGAGGCGGCAGACTCTGGAGGCCCGCGCCCGGAACCGCACGCCGCGAAGGAGGCACAAAAGAGCCGTCTCGCAGGCATTGATCGTGACACCCTGATCAATATCTACCATCAAATGCTTTTGGTGCGTCGCTTTGAGGAAAAGTCGGCGGAGGCGTATCACTCAGGAAAAATTGGCGGATTTTGCCACCTCTATATTGGCCAGGAGGCCGTCGCCATTGGAGCCATCTCCGCAATCCGCAAAGAAGACTACGTCTTGACCAGCTATCGGGACCACGCACATGCCCTTGCCAAGGGTATGTCTCCCGAGTCGGTCATGGCTGAACTGTACGGCAAGGCAACTGGTTGTTCGCGGGGCAAGGGTGGTTCGATGCACATGTTCGACAAAGAACTAAATTTCCTGGGCGGGCACGCTATTGTCGGAGGACAAATCCCGCTGGCAACTGGCGTGGCCTTCGCAACGAAATATAAGGAAACCGATCAAGTAACGCTTTGTTTCTTCGGTGAAGCGGCAGTCAATCAGGGGGCATTTCACGAATCCCTGAACATGGCCCAGCTTTGGAAGTTGCCCTGTATCTATATCTGCGAGAACAACCAATATGGTATGGGCACCTCGCTAAAGCGCGCAATGTCGTCTCAGGACATTTCCCAAAAGGCTTTGGCTTATGAGATTGCTTCGGAATTTGTCGATGGAATGGACGTGCTGGCAGTACGTGAAGCAACGCTTAGGGCCGTGAAGCGCGCCCGCAAAGAATACTTACCTACTCTGCTGG
>JALYXE010000535.1 GCA_030947265.1 Acidobacteriota bacterium | reverse complement strand
TTGCGGTTCTCTGTTCTGCTTCGAACGAGTCTGTCGTGCACGAACTCTGCGATGAGCATCCGTTCCCCGCCGCGCCGAAATTCATAAGTGGTCACAAGAACGCCCTCTTCCAGTCTTTGGGAGATGTCTGCAGGCTGACCTAACACGTGGATAACTTCTTCCATGGTGAGTCCTCGTTTGAGGTATGTCGTCGGGGCTCCCACGCGGACAACCCCAATCTTCCTTGATGTTGGAGCGACGTACTCATATGAGATTCGCCGGCTGGACACGTCACGCTCATCCTGCTCAGCACGGGACAAGTCCGGATGTTGCTCGATAGCCTCCGTCACGGCCGGGGTATGCTTCACATCATTCGGAGTCTGCGCCGACACAGTGACCGCTGCGCACATAATGACCATTACAAAAACTAAGAACTTAATCATAAATTTTTTCTCGCTTTTCATGAAGTTACTGCGGTTCAAACCGCATGTGTTGAGGCTTTAGGCCTTGAGTCGAACGCGCAACCCTGAGCCAAATGGGTATTCGAATAGCCCCAGTTAGGCGCAAACCATTATTGATAGGGATAAAGAGGCTCTTCAAGGTTGGGCAAAGAGCCTTCAAATAGTCGCTTTTACGTGACTAATTCCATAAGTTCGCGGGCATTCCTCACAGCACAACCACCAATATCATTGTTGAAATAGGCGTAAATTGTCAACCGGTCTTTCCGCCATTCATCAATGCGTGCCGCCCATTTCCTGAGTCTTGGAGTTGAATATGAGCCCGAATACCTGGCTTCGCCGGGCCCATGAAACCGTATGTAAGTGAAGTCGGCTGTGATTTCAAGCGGTGTCTGTTTAGCGGAAAGATCGTGAATACAGAAGGCCGCATTGTGTTTCCGCAGCAGGTCGTACACTTCCTGTACGAGCCAACTCTCATCGCGAAACTCAAAAACATACCGATGTCCTTCAGGCAATGCTTCGAGAAACTCTGCCAGGCGTTCAATATTAAGTCGCCAGCGCGGTGGAAGTTGGAAAAGTATTGGTCCCAGCTTTTGTCCCAAACGCTCCGCTCCGAGGAAAAATTTCCGGCTCGAGGTCTCAGGAGCTTTAAGCTTCTTCATATGAGTGATAAAGCGGCTGGCCTTCACGGCGAAGAGAAAATTCTCCGGTGAATTGTCGTGCCATGAATCGAATGTGATAGCAGACGGAAGATGATAGAAGCTGTTGTTAATTTCGACCGTGTCGAAATGCCGGGCATAGAAGGCGAACATGTCTTTTGCCGGAAGCTTCTCCGGATAGAACAGGCCGACCCACCCTTTGTAATGCCATCCCGAAGTCCCTATGTGCACTTCGCCCGCCATGATATGGCGGGAACTTTACCTTAGTGCAGTGTTTGAGAAAAATGGCGGGCTCGTAAGAAGCCGCCTTTTGCGGTTAGGGTGCTAACTTTTTCTCTTTCGCGCCCGCTTCTTTTTCAAGCAGTCTCTTCTTGCGCTCAAGTCCCCAACGATAACCTCCGAGAGTCTTGTCTCCCCGGATAACGCGGTGACACGGTATCACCAGCGCTACGGGATTCGTGGCGCACGCACGCGCCACGGCGCGCACGGCCTTTTGCTGACCGATGGCTTTGGCCAGTTCACCGTAGGAATACGTCTCGCCATAAGGAATCGTCCGCAGTTGCTGCCACACCTGTCTCTGAAACGCTGTGGCCTGCACGTCAAGAGGAAGATCTAAATGAGGTGTTTTACCTTCCAGGTGCTTGATAATTGTTTTGAGCATTGAACTAAGCTGCTCAACGTCACGATGAATATCAGCAGCAGGAAATTCCAATTTCAGATCCGATTGAAGTTCAGACTCCGAGTCTCCGAGCTTTACCGAGCAAACGCCCTTGCCAGTGGCAGCGACCAACAGCCAGCCCAGTGAGCAACTGACGACGGCGTATTTAATGTTAGCTCCGCGACCTCCTCTGCCATAAGTCGCGGGGGTCATGCCCAATTGCGAGGCCGCTTGTTCATAAAGTCGACTGCTGGAACCAAAGCCTGCGTCATATATTGCGTTTGTGACAGAATCTCCACTACGAACTCGCGACTTAAAGGTTCCCAGGCGACGGGCGTCAGCATACTGGCGCGGCGTCACTCCCATAACTCTCTTGAAGGTACGCTGAAGATGGAATGAGCTGACACCAGTTTGATCGCTCAACACTGCGAGCGTCATCACCTCATCGTCGTTGTTATCGATTAAATTGCACACTTGTTGAACCACCTCCACCTGCGGATCTTTCGCTGAAGTATCTCGCGGATGGCAGCGCCGGCATGCGCGAAAGCCTGCCTGCTCTGCCGCTTCCGGCAACTCGAAAAAAGAAACGCGGTCGCGATGTGGACGGCGTGAAGGACATGATGGCCGGCAATAAATGCCCGTGGAACTAACGGCGAACACGAATTGTCCGTCGAAGCGAACGTCTTTTGACAACACCGCATACCATCTGGCTTCATCATTGTCTGGAAAAAGGCTTGTCTGCGGCTTCATTCGTGCACTCATAATATCACCTTCGAAATGTCTTCAGCATTCTGACTCATGGCGATAATAGTCCCGAGTTTCGATCGAATCTATCCGTTTATTGCTTTCAAACTGGTGAGCTGTGAGCAGTGAGCGGTGAGCAGTAAAAGGAGGTTCAGTTTTGGTGATCGGTGAATATTATGCTTCAATGAACCACACGCGCCCTCGAAATCATTCTTCATACCGCTAGACCACCGCTTCAACAGACCTAAGAAAGGGCCAAATCATGGATAAAGCACATAAGCGGCTGCTCGCATGGCAGAAAAGTATGGATCTAGTAGTCGAGATATACGGATAGTGAAGAGCTTTCCACGAGAAGAGATTTACGGACTTAGTTCTCAATTTCGCCGAGCATCAGTTTCAGTTCCATCGAACATAAGTGAAGGTGCTGCTGGGCGGTCAGTCACGCAGTTTCGGAATTCCCTATCAAGAGCAATCGGCTCGTTGAACGAGATCAGCACGCAACTTGAAATCGCGTATCGCGTCGGCTACCTTGGCCGGCGTAAACTCGATGATGCTGAAAGCCGAGTTGATGAATGTCTGGCGCTGACGTACGGTTTGCGAAAAAGCTTAACTGAAAAATTGAGCATCTGAAGTTTTATCGCTGCTTACCGCTTACCGCTTACTGCTTACTAATCATGGATTTCCTGTCTTCTCTCAACGAACAACAACGCGTCGCCGTCGAACACACCGAAGGGCCTCTGCTAATCCTGGCCGGCGCCGGATCCGGGAAGACGCGCGCGATTGCACATCGCATCGCATACTTAATTGCGGAAAAAGGTATTGCTCCCTGGAACATTCTCGCCGTCACATTTACTAACAAAGCCGCTCAGGAGATGAGACAGCGTGTACAGCAGCTTTTGCGAGATCAGGAACTTTCAAGCGCTCCCCTCGTCTCGACATTTCACAGCCTTTGCGTACGCATTCTTCGCCAGGACATCGAAAAGCTGAACGAACATTACAGCCGCACCTTCACCATTTACGATCAGGACGACTCGCTGAGATTAATTAAAAACTGCATCAAGGATCTGGGCTACGACGAAAAGCATTTGGGCCTGCGCGCCACTCAGGGGGCTATCAGCTCCGCAAAAAATCGGGGCGAAGATGTTGAGGCTTTTGCCTCCCGGGCGGATTACGTTGATGAGCGCCGCGTAGCAATGGCTCGGGTCTACCAGGTGTATGAAGAACGCCTGCGTGCCAACAATGCCCTCGACTTCGATGATCTGCTTATTAAAACTGTCCGCCTGCTACGCAATATCCCCGACGTGCGCGAGAAGTACAACAATAAGTTTCGCTACATCATGGTAGATGAGTATCAGGACACAAACTCGCTTCAGTTTGCATTGATTAGCTTACTAACTGAGAAGCAGCAAAATATTTCCGTTGTAGGAGATGAAGACCAGTCGATCTACAAATGGCGCGGCGCCGACATTACCAACATTCTCAACTTCGAAAAACACTTTCCCAATACAAAAACGATTCGGTTAGAGCAAAACTATCGCTCTACGCAAACGATACTCGATGTGGCCGGTGCTGTTGTTAAGCACAACATCGAGCGCAAAGGAAAGATCCTTTGGACTTCGAATTCGCGCGGCGAGTTGGTGCGGTACTATCAGGCGTTTGATGCTGAGTCAGAGGCGCGTTTTGTCGCCGCGAAGATCCTTGAACACCGTCGGAAAGAGAATGACTTGCGTGCGGCGGTGTTGTATCGAACCAATTCCCAGTCGCGAAATTTTGAAGAGGCAATGCGGCGCGCTGGCTTACCCTACAACATCGTGGGCGGCTTCTCATTTTATGAGCGAATGGAAGTGCGCGACATCATTTCCTACCTGAAGTTGGCGCTCAATCCCAACGACTCGATTGCCTTACAACGAGTGATTAATAGTCCACCGCGAGGAATCGGTAGACAAACCGTTGAAGAAATTGACCGGCGCGCACGAGACTCTGGTCTGACTCTTTGGGAAACGATTAAGCTCGTAATTGAAAAGCCTGAAAACCTGAGCACACGCGCTCTTGCCGCACTGAAGAACTTTCGCAAGATTGTACTTAGACTTGGCGCGTTGGCTGGCGTCGACCACAGACTCGTTGACACTGAGACCGACCAGAGACGCGGCCACACTGAGACCAGCCAGAGACGCGGCGACACGGAGATAGGGAGACACGGGGATAGTGCTATCTCCGCGTCTCCGCGTCCCTCCGTCTCCGTGTCACCCAGCTCCCTCGTCTCCGTGTCCTCCACGTCCCCCGTCTCCGACATTGTCAAAGCCGCCATCCTCGACACGGGTTATGAAAACGCTCTCAAGTCGGAGAAGACTGACGAGGCGGAGGCGAGATTAGAGAACTTGCAGGAACTAGTGAACGCTGCTGTCGATTACGACGAACAAGGCATTGAGGGACTGCGCGAGTTTATCGATCACTCCGCACTTGTTTCGGATGCTGATCAGTACAAACAAGACGCAGTCGTCACGCTCATGACAGCGCACTCCGCCAAGGGTCTGGAGTTCCCCCTGGTATTTATTGTTGGCCTTGAAGACGGTTTGTTTCCGCACTCGCGTTCCGCTACGGATCCGGCGGAGTTAGAAGAGGAAAGGCGTCTTTGCTACGTGGCGATGACGCGCGCGGAAAGATTCTTGTACGTCACGCATGCGATGAAGCGTCGCGTTTATGGTGAAGAACTGGCCTCCGAACCTTCGCAATTTTTGAACGAGATGCCATTGGAGATGATGGAAGACCTGTCGCCTGGCAAATCATGGTTATCGTTTGCTCGCGGCTCATCGGCGATTGAGTATGAGCAAGGCGAATACCGCAAAGGACAAAGCGAATCTGCAAAAGACAACAACAGCCGCGACGGCTATCGCAAAGAGAGGAACAAATACGCTGGAAAAACTTACGACAGCGCCGACTCCATCGCCGAGTTCTTCAAGCAACGCGAGGCAAGCTTGGGCAACACTGGCGGCAGCTTCCAGTCGACTCGCGAAAGAGCAGAGCGTGACAAGTCTGACGGCAAGCAACGTGGCAGTAGCCCGACCGTAAGCAGGGGCTCAACCCAAATCCAAAGTCCAAAGTCCAAAGTACCAACATCTGATATCCAGCATCTAACATCTGATT
>JALYXE010000530.1 GCA_030947265.1 Acidobacteriota bacterium | reverse complement strand
GCGCAACCTGATACGAGAATTTGTGACGATCCATCGCGGCACTGCCGGCGGGGGGATGCTGACTCAGATAGGCGACGACTGTTTACTGATGGCCCAGGTCCACATTGCGCATGATTGCATACTTGGTGACAGCGTGATCATGGCAAATGCGGCCACGCTTGCAGGCCACGTAATTATTGAAAACAACGCAAACGTTGGCGCTTACTCCGGAGTACATCAGTTTTGCCGGGTAGGCAGGGAGGCATACATTGGTGGTTATTCGGTCGTGGTGAAAGATGCCTTGCCTTTTGCGTTAACTGTTGGCAACCACGCCCGCTGTTACGGCTTGAACACAACAGGAATGAAAAGGCGCGGTTATTCGCGAGAAGCAATCGACTCTTTACACCGTGCATTTCATCTGCTTCTCTCCTCCAAACTTAATACGTCCCAGGCGCTGGAGAGGATCCAGGAAGAAGTCAACGAGGCTGTGGAAGTGAAATCGCTGGTCGAGTTTATCCAATCCTCCAAACGCGGAGTCGTGAAATAAGGATGAAGGATGAAGGCGGAAGGATGAAAAAGGAAGTGTGCAGAACTACCAGCGCGTGGCTTTATCAGCACTCTTCCCTAGATCTCGCTCTTAAGACCGACGGCAGAGTTTCCATCCCCTGTATCCACTTCATCCTTCATCCTTCCGCCTTCATCCTTTCGTCATGCGTTACGGCTTAATCGCAGGCAACGGCCGGTTTCCCTTTATGGTTGTGGAAGGGGCGCGGCGGGCTGGTGTCTCGCTCTCTGTCGCCGCTATCCGTGAAGAGACTGATCCGAAGATTGAGCAGGAAGTTGAGCGTCTGACGTGGGTAGGCGTGGGCCAACTTGGCAAGATGATTCGCTTCTTCAAAGGTGAAGGAGTCGAAAAGGCCATCATGGCCGGCCAGGTAAAGCACGTTCAAATCTTTAGTCGTGCAATACCCGATGCTCGAATGTTAAAGATGCTTTTGAAGCTGCCACATCGCAACACAGATTCACTGATAGGAGCAATTGCCGCGGAACTCGCCAGTGAAGGTATTGAGTTGATCGACTCAACCTATTTTCTTGGTGATTATTTGCCGGACGCGGGAACTCTAACGCGTCGCGAGCCCAGTTCAGCCGAGCGGGCTGATATTGATTATGGACTGGATATTGCGCGCGAAATCGCAAGACTTGATCTGGGCCAGACCGTTGTTGTGCGAGGTAAAGCTTGCGTGGCGATTGAAGCAATGGAAGGCACCGACGCTGCGGTCCGGCGCGCCGGAAATCTAATGCGCGGCGATAAAGGCGCGCAGGATGGAATCAGATTCGGCAGTGGCCCGCTAACGGTACTAAAGCTGTCAAAGCCTAATCAGGACATGAGGTTTGATGTGCCGGTCGTTGGTGTGCCGACAATCGAGACCATGGTTGATGCGGGGGCGACTTGCCTCTGCATTAGCGCCGGCAAGACACTGATGTTTGATCGTGAGAAAATGATTTCTCTAGCTAACAAAAACAAGATCGCAATCATCGCTGTTTAATTCTCCGTCCCACCCTCGCGAGCAGCTTCTTCTTCTCCAGTATGCTCTGTAGGGACCGGTTTCCCGGGCACCCGATATTCTTCGCTTACCCACTTGCCGAGATCTATCAACTTGCAACGCTCAGAACAGAATGGCCGAAAGGGATTGTCTTGCCACCCAACTTGCTTATTACAGGTAGGACACTTCATCTGGAAGAGTTGGCCAGCGGGGCCTCGCTGATCGGGCGCAATAGCCACTCCGGACGCTTTACCAATATTCGTCGATTGACGAATTCGATCGTCCCTTCACGGCGCATAGCGTTCAAGCGGACGGTGACGCTCTCGCGAGTCGAACCCACAATCGAAGCAATTTCCCGGTGAGGCAAGGGGATGTCGATCAGAACACCGGCAGACTCACGTACGCCGTAGCGGTCGGAAAAATCTGCAAGCAACCGGTCGAGCCGGGCGGGAATAGCATTGAGTGCAAAGTCAGCAAGCCGCTGCTCCGCATGTTCAAGTCGCTGGCCGATTAGACGAAATGTGTAATCGCGAAGCCACGGCTCTTCAGCCATCGCCAGCTTAAATTGCTCGGCGGGAATTTTCAGTAGCGTGCAGGTCTCATATGAGACGGCACAGTTTTCACGGCGGCCAGCAGAGGAATAAAGTGCCGATTCACCAAAGAGCGAACCCTCGGGCAAAATATCGATTACCGCCTCACGCTCAGTATGGGATTCGAGGCGGCAAAGCTTTATGCGTCCTCTTAGAATGGCAAACAAAGCATCGGCCTGGTCGCCCGCGCTGTAAACAAAACGGCGGCGCCGAACGTCGATCACCGCCGAGTCATCACCAAATTGGGAGACTATCCGGTCGCTTAGTCTCGAACCAAACGCAAGTTTGCGGACAATCGTTGCCCTATCTGCGGGGGTTATATTTTGCGCACGCCGTGACGGCCTTTGTTTCTTCTCAACATCACTCATGGAGGTACCTCATGCGCTCACTCATTAGGGGGCTTGTGTTAAAGGCTTTACGAGTCAATTAAGGATGCGAAGGTCTTACTCCCTGTGGTCCAATCGAGATGGTTAGCGTCTGGATGTAAGGAAAATCCTGGTGAACCTGCCCGCGGCCGGGAATTTCTTCAGCTTTTGTTCTGACTCAACAACGAGGGCGGAGTTGCTAGTAATGCGGACAATTACTGAATGGGGGCACTTTAGCATGATGCCTTTGGTCGCGCAAGATTAACGATGCGGCGACGCAGAGAATCTAATGATAGGATTGAACTCCCCGCGAACTAGAGACGTACTACGATGCGGAGGCCAGAAATCAGAGGCCAGAAATCAGAGGTCAGAGGCCAGAGGTCAGAGGCCGGAGGTCCACAGGCCAGATGACACTAATTGAAGCCGGGACAGCATTAATCCGACATCCGACCTCCAATTTGGCCCCTGACCCCTGACCTCTGATCTCTGGCCTCTGACCTCTGCTCTCTAATTGATATGGCTGACTACAAAGACAAAATTGACGAATGGCAAAAAACGGCGCGCCGGAAAGTACGCGAGCTGGACGAGAAGTATGCGATTTCCGACCTTGTCGACGAAGGTATGCTGGTCGCCGGAGAAGCTGCGAAGCGGGGCGCCCAGACCGTCACTTCGGGCGCGGAAAAGCTACGAGTTGAAGCTGAGCGTCTGGCTGAGGAGGGTGACCTTAGTGATACAGGCCGGCGAGCGGCGGCCGAGGCAACCAGGAGCGCGAAAAAAGCCGGCAAAGCAATACGGCATGCAGCGGGTGGCGCCGGTAAGAAGGCCAGTAAGAAAGCGGGCGAGGTGCTGGACGACGCGAAAGCGTATTACGAGAGTGCTTCTCAGTTCTATGATACCGGAGCAAAGGTAACGCGGGCCTCGACGGCTGCGACGGTGGGCATCATGAAGGCGCGTGAATGGATCAAGGAAAATCCCGGCAAGGCTGCAGTTGTTTCGTTTTCACTCGTGATGGGCGTGCGCATGGGCGCCTCGCTGCCGGGGCTTGATGCTGTGTTACTCGGTACACACCCCCACTGGCTGACCCACTCGGCTCTACCGCTTTTTGGGGCGCGGAAACTGAGCGAGAGATTTGATGACTACCTGCGCAAGCAGGAAGAACTGATTGCTGCAGGCCAGCTGGATGAAGCCGATCGCAAACGCGTGGAGTTTCAACGCAACATCACTAAGTATGTGGGGGCACCGTTACTAGGAGCTGTTAGTTGTGCAGCCGGGGCGGCTATGTTCGCGCAGATTCTTCAGCCCGGAAGCGTCGTTGGCGCGCCGGTGAGCTGGCTGGTGGGCGGTAATCCATTCCTCGGCGGCGTCTGGTTGTTTGCCAACGGAGTTATTTGTTTCCACGAAGGCTATAAGTTCTTCATGATAGCGCTGGCGGACCAACAGGACGTGAATCGCATGGTGCGCGAGATCAAAGGATTGTTGCCTGCAGCGACCACGAGCTGAGAGGTTAAGGCGAATTCTCTGGTACACTCAGCCGGTGCCTCGCCGAACCATAGAGCGAATCAGAGAAAGGATTCGGCTAAGAGAGTATGATATGACCGTTCACGCCATTGAGGAGATGGCCGAGGACGATCTTGATATACTTGATGTTGAACAAGCTATTTTGAATGGGAAGATTGTAAGAAGAGAAAAGAACGATCCACGAGGTACGAAGTACGCGGTTGAAGGCCTTGCTACTGATGCGAAGATTTCAGTGGGAGTCGTGGGCCGCTTTCAAGGCAATGAACGTTATCTAATAATTACAGTTTATGAAGCCAGCAAAGACAAATAACAATTCCGTTTACGGCTATCGGTGCGAATACTGCGAAGGAACCGTACGCCCTAAGAAGGTTGCGCGCGAGGCCTTTAAACACAAAAAAGGATTCATCATCTTGGAGGACGTTGTGATCGGCGTTTGCGACGCTTGCGGAACAAGATACTACAGCGCGGATATTCTTCACGCCGTGCACGACATTGCTACGGGAACAAAACCATTCGAAAGAATTGAGAAGATACCGGTGGCTCATCTCACGCCTCTATAGAACGTGCTTGCGGCTCAGGAAGAAGTGAATAGCGAGGTGCGAGATACTAAGGAACTATGGCCAGCGGCGGACGAACATCCGACAGAATGCTTTCTTAATCCATTCCCAGCCAATCATTAATTGACTCCGCAAGCCGGTCTGCGCGCCACTGACAGAACTCTTCGTATCGACCGGATTTAAGCCGGTCACCTGCGGCTTCTCCAAAGAACTGAGCGGATGCGAATTTCCGCTGCTCGGACGTCAACGAAGCCAACACCTCATCAGGTGGATTGTACGCAAACTCCGCGTTAGTTGATCTGCTCAGTAGCGCGTAGTTAGCCGGGCAATTCGCGTAATTGGGGTTCTCATTGAAATCTGCCAAAATCCTGCGTGGAAACATATGGTGTACTGTTAGGTCACCACCAGGAAAGCTAAGACTTCCACTGCGAGCCAATAGATCAATCGGTTCACCGTTTAGCCAGTCTTTGGCTTCCTGGTCGACAAGCCAAGCGTGCATTACTTGAGTGGCGGGACCCCATAGTTGTGCGAACCTATTAAGTTCGTCATCACGAACTCGACGTGCCTCATCTCGCTTCAACGCCCCGACGAGTGCCTTGCCGACCCCTTTTTTTGATTCTCTGATTGCGCGATGAAAGCGGTTAATAGTTGTCTCGACGGACCCTTGGAAGACTCCACGAAGTGCGGTGAGACATAGCCAGCGCCGATACATCTGCTCGTTGTCGTCCCCAAGTTTGAACTCAGCCTTTTCGAGCGCCGCAGCCAGGACAATCACTGCGTTCGCTGACGGAAGCAGGGCGCGGCGCGACCATCCCATGCGCTGATCAACAAACGCCAGCGCCTCAGTAATGGCACGCTCGGTTACACGCCATGAGTTGCTCAACGATCTGCCGTGGGGTCCGGGCGTATCCATCCAGTCGGACTTGAGCGTGCTGAATTGTGCAGATTCTCGATGAAACAGAACGAGGGCCCGGAAGGCGAACGAGAAGCCGAAGCCAAGACGTTGTGTGCGTTCCCCAGTTACAAACTCTCGCATGTTCTTGAGAACCGCAACGGCGTGACCTCGTGCTAGTTCAGCGGCTCGTACGTCGCCCTGACTAAGAGCGCTACCGCCCTTATTGAGTCTGCTGAATATCTCAACGGCTTCCTTGTCTGTAACGTCCGAGATAGTTGTGCACGGCACCTGTTGGCCGAGCATGTCGCAGGCACGGTCGAAGCGATCGAGGGACACGTTGACACGCTTGGCGTCCCATCCTGGAACCAACTTTAGCGTCTCTTCAGTTTCTTTACGGAGTTCATGGTCCTTTCCATCAAACATCTGAGAGACGGGGATCAATGTCGAGTCTCCCGCTTCTACACGGCGTGCAACAGATTTCTTTCCAGCGTAAGAAACAAAAAGCCGTGTGTCTCGTGCCCGCTCGGTCTCCGGTGCTTTCAGGTCGAGGTAGCAGCGCAATTCAGCACCGCGGTCTTCACCCGTATAGAGTCCAAATGCGGTAGTTTACTGAGATTCACCGTTGGACAAACCGCGGGCATGCAACTATGGTGTCGTTGCTGCTCTTTCCGACGCACTTTGTTTGTTTGGCCAATTTTGCGCAGGTTCGCAAGCTGAGAGTTAATTGAGTGTAATCGGAAAGGGATAGAACGAAAGCGCAAAAACAATCAAGGTGATGATTGCTACGACGAGGCGTGCCGTGCCTAACGGTTCCATCTCATCAGGCGACGGATGCCGCACCTTTAACATAATCGCCAACAGTACTGCGTAGAGAAAACCGCTTGGGCTGCGATGCCAAATAAATCCCAGCACGGCAATCAAAGCCATCGTGATAAAAGCGACTCGGCCGATGAGCTTGTGAGCGCGCGGCCCGAATAGCGCAAAAGTTCCGTGTCCGCCGTCGAGTTGACCCACCGGCATTAGGTTCAGACTCGTAACCAGCAACCCAATCCATGCGGCCATATAAAACGGATTGGGCAAAGCGTCAGCAAGGTTGGCTCCCGTGACCTTCGCAATCATATGAAAGAGAAGAGGATCATTGAATATGATCGCGTCGCCACTGCCCTGAGGAGGCGCTGCACGAAGTGTCAGCATTCCAGCCCACGCAATGGGCAATAAAGTCACAAAACCGGCCAGCGGGCCGGCCAGGCCAATATCAAATAACGCTCGGCGCGATGGAATGGGCGACTTCATTTTTATGAACGCCCCAAAAGTGCCGGCCAGGAACAGCGGTGGCGCCGGGATAAAGAAAGGCAAGGTGGCGCTGACACCATAATAGCGGCAGGTAAGGTAGTGGCCCATCTCATGAGCCGTCAGTATCAACAGCAACGCCGCGGAGAAGATTAATCCTGCAGTAAGAACACGTGGATTCAGGACCGCAAATGAGAGCAGTGAGCTGACAATTCGCAGGTAGTATTCAGGAATATACAGGACGTAGCCAAGCAAGCCAGATGCGGCAGGCGGAGGCACGTTAATCTCTGGAGAGGCTATCACAATTCCGGCAAACGTTGTGGTGATGAAAGTCAGAAGAAAGAGCGCTGAGTGTAGTATCCACTCGCGCGTGCTTGGCGCGGCGCTGCGCCTCTTCACGAAAATGTCTCGTGAGTGTATTAAGGGTGAAATTGAGCGAACGGATTCTGACATCTCTTCAAAAAACCTTTAATAATGGCCGAAGCGCAAAAATTAATAGTCGAAACCTAAAAGACGCGAATAAAGCCGCGAATGTAGTTAAAAGGATTCTCTTGGCGGCTTTTTGCGCAAACAATGCGAACTTTGCGGTCAAATTCACTTGCCCATGCAGTCCCTGTTTGACATTAGAGGCCAGGGTCTGGATCCGCGCGTCCATCTCCCTGGCCTCATCGACGAATCATTATCAATAGATTCTACAAGTCGGAATCCTCCGAGTCGGTCTCGCCCTTGAGTTCGCCGTCCTCGCTGACTTGCAAGTCTTTGCCTGGTTTGAAGCGGATCGTCTTCCCTGAAGGTATCGCCACCTCTTCGCCAGTTCTCGGATTCCGGCCCACCCCTCGTTTTCGTGGCTTAACAACAAATACGCCGAAGCCGCGAAGCTCAATCCGCTCCCCACGCGTGAGCGCTTCCTTCATCGAGTGGAAAAGGGCATCCACCGCCTGCTCGGCTTTCATCTTCGGAACGCCGGTCTTTTCCGCCACGCGGTTGATGATATCTAGTTTGATCACGGCTTTCGGCCTCCGTTCGAATATTCAATGCGAGAAATTTCGAGACGAATTGCAGGGAGCGATGATAGAGAGCCACGGCAAAGACTGTCAACTGTTTCAATAGCATTGCTCCATCTGCAATAGTTTTCGAGCTTTGCCCAAATGGAGTTTTGCCAGGAAGTTCAGACACAATCGTTACAACTTATCATGATTGACAAGCAACTGAGTGAAAGCTAACCTCAGTGTTGCGCGCCGGGCACCCGATTTCGCCAATTTCAAAAATGAGCATTACCACTTTGGCATAGACTAATGTTAGGAATCAGAACTCGTCGTCCGCCACCTTTTGGTGGCATTCACATAAATGACGACAAAGACATTCAAATTCATCGTCCTGAGGAAGCATCGCGACACAGTCTTTGGGCTGAGGCCCGACTGCTGCTCCGCGATCTTGTGTTTGCCCTGATGATCGCCGCGCTGATGGTTGTCTTTATCGTGCAACCGGTGAAAGTGGAGGGTACATCAATGCTGCCGCGACTTCATGATGGCGAGCGAATCTTTGTTAATAAGTTGATCTATTACGACGAGTATCGCTGGGCTCCAAAGATCGAACGAGGGGACATCGTGGTCTTTTGGTTTCCCGACGATCCATCAAAGAGCTACATCAAGCGTGTGGTCGGCGTGCCCGGTGATACGGTCGAGGTGCGCGAAGGGGTTGTTCGAATAAACGGAAGCGAGTTGAATGAGCAGTATCTGGATCCGAAGCTTAATCTCTCCTCCAGGAGTCAGGCACCCGTACTTGTCAGGCAAAATTACTATTTTGTAATGGGTGATAACCGCGATAATTCCTTCGACTCGCGCAGTTGGGGGCTGGTGCCAAAGAAGTACATTTACGGCAAGGCGTTGTTTCGTTACTGGCCACTGAGCGTAGCAAGCGTAATTCGCCACGAAAACATCTCGCCCGCTGTGCCGGCGCCTCCGTCTTATGACCGTAGCCTTCAGCAGACACCGAGCCCTGCCGAAGAGCGATAGTCTCGCAAGATCTGAGTATTTAAGTTGAAAGCACTGTATTGGTTACGGCTTCTACTCATGATTTTTTACGCGCCTGCGCGCGGCCTTCGAGAGGTCCGCGATCGAGCGGCGCTGGCCCCGACCGCACTTGTGGCTCTGATTGCTCACGCAGCTTTTTTTCTCTGCCTGACCTGGTTGTATCTAGGATATCTGATTAACCCGCGCCGCCCATCCACGATCTTTCTTGTAATTTTTCAATCCGCTGGTTCCCTTGTCATCATCGCGCTCATCTTCTGTCCCCTCGCCCTTTTCCTCTCGAACCTCTTTGAGCGGCGCGCAAGCTTTCGACTTCTGCTTCAGCAAGAGTATGCCGCGCTGGCGGCGACGATGTTTTACGCGTTGACTGCTTCCAGCCTGATCGCAACGCTGCTAGCGATTGCCGCAAGTCTGAGTGGAGTACTTCAAACATTGTCCAGCAGGATGCTGGGAACCCTACTTGAGCAACGTAGCCAGCTTCCTCCGGAAATTCTGAAAGCGATAGACGAAGGACTCTTAAGACCCGAACTGCTTGCTGCCGGACTCTCGGTCATGGTTTTGCTGGTGATCTTTGGCGCCTGGGCAGTCGTGGCACTGCGAATCGTATTTCGTCTTTCCTGGGTACGGTCGGCGATCGTGGTGTTCATCAGCGGCACGGTCCTTTTCCCGGCCTTTAAACTGATCCCGATCCTCGGTTCGCTGCTGGCTTCGCCCTTTCTGCTCATAATGCTTTTTCTTTTGCTTCGTGGTTATTTTTCCGAAGTTACGCGAACTCACCGCGCGCGCGAATCTTTCAAACAGAATCTGGAGGCGGCAACTCTAAACCCAGCGGACGCCTCGGCCCACTACAACCTTGCGCTGATTCATCAACAGCGGGGCGAGCTTGAGGCGGCGCGTGAACGTTTCGAGCGCGCCATTCAGATCGACGACGATGAGACCGATGCTTACTATCAGCTTGGCCGCATAGCCCGTACGCAAAAGCGGTTCGCCGATGCTATCAGAAACTTTGAACAGGTCGTTTCCCGAGATCCTTCGCACACCCAGCACGAGATATGGCGTGAGGTCGGAGCCACATACATCGCCGCCGGTCAGTTTGAAGACGCGCGAAATGCGTTGGAACGATTTCTCGAGGACCGGCCCTCCGATCCGGAAGCACTCTACTTGATGGGGCGCGCGCATGCGGGACTTGGCCACAGGCGTGAGGCTGCCAGTTCGATGCAGGCGTGTATCGAAGCGGTCAAGACCGCGCCGGCTTATAAGTATCGGGCCGATAAGCGCTGGCTGAATGAAGCACAGCAGTTTATTAAAAGCAGTCAGTAAGACGGTCCAATGTCCAATGTCCGATGTCAAAATGCCGGTTAGCCACACAGACGTTGGACATTGGACTTTGGACATTGGACTTTGGACAACAAACACAATGTCAGCTAGAAACCACAAACCCGCGATACTTGCTCTCGAAGACGGCCTCAGTTTTCGTGGCCGTTCCTGGGCTGCTGAAGGCGAATCTCGTGGCGAGATGGTTTTCAACACGTCGATGACTGGTTATCAGGAGGTGCTCACCGATCCGTCCTATGCCGGGCAGATCGTTTGCATGACCTATCCGCTGATTGGCAACTACGGCGTCAATAGTGCCGACGAAGAATCCGATCGCCCATGGGTGGAAGGCTTCGTCGTGCGCGAAGCCAGCCGCGTGGCTTCCAGTTGGCGCGCGCAGGAAACGCTGGATGCTTATCTGAAACGTGGGAACGTTGTGGCGATTGAAGGAATCGATACGCGCGCTCTGGTCAGACACATCAGGGATAAAGGAGCAATGCGCGCCTGCCTGTCAACCGAAGATCTGGACGAAGCAAGTGTAGTGGATAAAGCGCGCCAATCGCCCTCCATGGAAAATCGGGAGCTCGCGAGCGTCGTCACGACAAAGCAAAGTTATGAAGTCGTGCCGGAAGGGGACAAGCGCTTTAACGTCGTATGTTACGACTTTGGTGTGAAGAGAAATTCACTACGTGAGCTGGCGAAGCTTGGTTGTCACGTTACTGTAGTTCCAGCTTCAACGCCATCTGCTGACGTTCGGGCACTCGATCCGGACGGCATTTTTCTGTCCAACGGACCAGGCGATCCCGCTTCCATGGAGAGAGAAGTTGAAGAGATCAAGCAGCTTGTAAATTCCGGGGTGCCGATGTTCGGTATCTGTTTCGGCCACCAATTGCTTGGCCGCGCGTTTGGAGGCAAAACCTTCAAACTAGTCTTTGGGCATCGCGGCGGAAATCAACCGGTCAAAGATTTGCAAGAGGGAGGCGTGGAAATCACTTCACACAATCATGGGTTCGCGGTGCTTGCCGATAGTCTGCCTGCCGACCTGGAAGTAACCCACGTGAATCTTAACGACCGTTGCGTTGAGGGCATGCGCCACAAGACACTTCCCATTATCTCAGTTCAGTATCATCCCGAAGCTGCACCCGGACCTCATGATGCCGAACATCACTTCCAACGTTTTATTGAATTGATGGAACAAGCAGAAGCCCGACCGTCAGGGAGGGCTTAGTTGCGGAAAGTTGGTAGTAGTCTTACCTGACCTTACGTTAGAGCCGGAATCAAAACACAATACGGAAGCGGGAGCCCTCCCTCACCGACCCACCCCAGCCGCTGCCTGGCCGGGGACCCCGGTGTCGGGCTTCTGTTCAATTCTCAACCGGCATCTTCAATTCGCCCGTGGTGAGATCCGGTCGTTCGCGGGCCATCTCGGCCGGCGTTGTGTCGAGGCCGGGGTGACCAACCAACCCGGGGTTCTTATCTGCGGTAAGCCTTAGATCGCCCGTTGCAACTACTTTGACTGGCACTGATTCCAAAAAATCGGCCAACCCTTCACTGCCGCGGTGTTCCAGCCAGTGTCGGTAACTTACGGTCAAGATCGCCACCACCGGAATCGCGAGAAAAATTCCAGCCACACCGGCAAGCTCCGCACCAGAGAGTATCGCAATAATCACTGCGAGTGGATGAAGATGTATTCCCTGGCCGATCAAACGCGGGTAGATGACGTAATCCTGAGCAATGCGTAGTACAGCTAAGAACAGTAACACCAGTAAGGCCAGGAAAGGACCCGCGTGAAGCAAAGCGGCAATAACTGCTACAAACGCAACCAGCAATGGCCCAACCAAAGGGACGAATTCGCAAACACCGGCGATAACGCCCAGGACGAGCGGGCTGGGAAGTCCGAGAAGCGTGAACCCAAGGGCACAAATCACCCCGATAAAGACGCAGGCTGTGAGTTGCGCGCGTATATAAGCAGCAAGCGTGCTATTGATGTCCTGAAAAAACTCGTCACCGCGCCAGCGCCAGCGCCCTCGCGGCAGCATTTGCAAGGCTGACCGACGAAACGTTTCCGCATCCTTCAAGAAGAAGAAACTCAGCACTGGAATGAGGATGAGCCAGGGTATATAGGCCAACCATCCCACCATACCTGTCAGGACAGAACTGACGGTTTGACCGACCCGCTCGATCATAGTGGGGATGGCACCATTTATAGCGTCAAGAAGAGGACCGGGCATTCGATGCGCACGAAAGTATTCGACCCAGCCTTGCGTTTTAGCACCAATAGAAGTCCAGTAATCGCGCGCTTGTTCAGTAAATTCCGGAAATTGGCTTCCCAGGCGCGGCGCCAGAATAGAGATTCCAATCACAATGATTGCGATGATAATAAAGTAAGAAAGCGCAATCGCGAGTGCTCGTGGGATAGCAAGTTGACGTCCTGCAATGCGGATGGGGCGGCTTAAAAATTCGACGAGTGGCGAAACGAAGTAAGCGAAAAAGATCGATAACACCAACAGCAAAATTACGCCGGTCAGCTTTACGAGTAGCCAGAGCGTCACAGCGACGATAAGTACAATCGTGATTATGCGAAGAATGACCCGCGTTTGCGACCAGGATGCTTCTGTCGCAACTCTGGCTACTGTTTGCGCTACTTCTTTGCTTTCCTGGTTTGGCACTGTTGTGAATGGGCTAGTGGTAGAGTCTCCGAATTATTCCACCCACAGCCACCTGATCATCTGCCGAGAGACTCTGAAACTCGACGCCAAACGTGTCTGGAGTAGCGTGGTGGACCACTTCACCGTGCAGCGACAAAGCGTCTTCCTGGTCCATCAATAATAGCCCCAGGCGGTCGCCAACTCTGACGTGGGGACAGGAGGGAAGATTACAAACGCGAAGCCCGCCAAGACTGATATCGGCCGGCTCACCTAACCCGAGAGACTCTTTCAGGCTCTCATCTTCTACAGCAAGCGTGAGACGAGTGTTCACGTAGTAACGCGGATACCTTCGGCGTTCGTGATCAGGTAATAGTGACGCGGAAATGTTCATCTTGGAGATCCTTTCAGTTCGTGAAATCCTTGTAATCCTCTTCTTCTTCCTCCTCGTCAGTCACTGGCGGTGGAGGAACAGCTACTCGCGGCGCGGCCGGCTCCCAAATCAACCCCCTCCACTCGTCAGTCTCGCCCAGTAGCTGTAGCGCCGCCAGGGGATGTCCGGGATTACGCTCAATGCGCAGCACTTCGGCAATCACTTGAAGTTTTTTCCCATCTTCAGCCTGCACCTCAAGGCGCACGCGACTTCCAACGTCGGGGAGCCCCCGCGGCAGATGTACTAGAGTGCCTTCAGGACCTACATTCTCCGTTACGCCCTCAGCTACCACGTGGAGGCCTCCCGGCGCGTCCCATTCCGCACGTACTTCGAATGATACTAAATAGCGTGGACCTGAACGAGAGTCTGTTTCAATGTGCCGAGCCATGTTTCAAACTCCTTGTGGGGCAAGAGTAAACCGGGCAGTACAACAACCTTCAAGGTACGTTAACTCGTCCGCGAAAACGATAAATCTCGATCAGAACACTCGGAGTTTATAACGTTTGCCGTGAAAACCGCACTGTTTTCGCGGTTTTCCGGTCACAATTCAGTCGTTACTCTTGATTTTCGAAGGCCTGCCACCTATTACAACACCCAATATCCGGTGCTTCTCATTATTCATCAGTTCTTAATTTTTCCAGAACTGAGAAGTCTTCGAGCGTGGTGACATCCCCTGCGACGGTACCGCTGGTAGCAATTTCGCGTAACAGGCGGCGCATAATTTTTCCGGATCGGGTTTTGGGAAGCATATCCGAAAACCGTATCTCGTCAGGCCGGGCAAGCGCCCCAATCTCCTTTACCACATGCGCGCGCAAGGCCGCGTTCAATTCCGGTGAGGGACTGTGCGAGCCTTCGAGAGTGACGAAAGCAACTATTGCAGATCCTTTCAGATCATCGGGACGAGCGACGACGGCCGCCTCCGCGACGGCTTCATGTGATACGAGCGCGCTTTCCACCTCGGCAGTACCTAGTCGATGGCCGCTTACATTAATCACATCGTCAATGCGCCCCATGATCCAGAAGTAGCCGTCTTTATCGCGCCGGGCCCCGTCGCCCGCAAAGTAAATGTTGTCGATCTGCGACCAGTACTGCTCTCGATAACGCTCATCATCGCCCCAGATCGTGCGCAACATAGAGGGCCAGGGGCGTTTAATAACGAGGTAGCCGCCTTCATTTGCGCCCACTGGCTTGCCTTCACGCGTCATAACGTCAGCATCAATTCCAGGGAATGGTTTGGTGCCGGAGCCGGGTTTCGTCGGTGTCGCTCCGGGGAGTGGCGAAATCATGATTGCTCCTGTCTCTGTTTGCCACCACGTATCAACGATTGGACACGCCTCTTTCCCAATGATTTTGTGATACCACATCCACGCTTCAGGGTTTATTGGCTCGCCGACTGTCCCCAGTAAACGCAGACTGGAGAGATCGTGTTTAAGGGGCCATTGCTCGCCCCACTTAATGAACGCACGAATAGCTGTCGGCGCAGTGTAGAAAACGTTGACACGATGACGCTCGATAATGTCCCAAAAACGATCCGACTGCGGATAGTTTGGCGCGCCTTCGTACATCAATACTGTGGTGCCGTTTGAAAGCGGACCGTAGACGACATAGCTGTGGCCTGTTACCCAGCCGATGTCAGCGGTGCACCAGTAAACGTCTTTGTCCTGGAGGTCGAAGATCCACTTAGTCGTCAGGTGCACCTGCAGCAGGTAACCTGCCGTCGTATGCAGAATGCCTTTTGGTTTTCCCGTCGTTCCCGACGTGTAGAGAATATAAAGTGGATGCTCGCTATCCAGTTCCACAGCCCCGCAATCCGCGTTTACATTGACCATCAATTCGTCCCACCAGTGATCGCGGCCGGCTTCCATGTGCACAGGCTCACCAGTGCGACGGACAACTATGCAGGATTTTACCGACGGGGTCGCTTTTAAGGCCTCGTCTACGGCGGTTTTGAGTTTCACTTCTTTGCCGCGTCGCCAACCTCCGTCGGCCGTTACAACTACCTTACAACTCGCGTCGTTGATGCGATCGATGAGCGCAGCGCTTGAGAATCCACCGAAGATCACGGAGTGAGTGGCGCCGATGCGCGCGCACGCCAGCATCGCAATTGCGAGCTCAGGAATCAACGGCATGTAAAGAGCCACGCGATCGCCTTTTTCCACGCCCGTACGCTTCAGCACATTTGCAAATTTGCACACTTCGGAATGAAGTTGCTGATAGGTGAGTGTTCGCCCGTCGCCTGGTTCGCCTTCCCAGATCAATGCCGCCTTATTTCGCCGCCAGGTAGCCAGATGTCGATCGAGACAGTTATATGAGATGTTAATCTTGGCACCAACAAACCACTCAGCGTGTGGCGGCTTCCAATCCAGGACCCTGTCCCATTTCTTGAACCAGTGAAGCTCTTCAGCCATGCGAGCCCAAAAGCCTTCCGGATCCGTGCTCGCCTCGGCGCGCAAACGCTCCAGCTGTTCCATTGATTTGATATGGGCGTTCTCGGAAAAGCCAGGGAGCGGCGGAAATATCCGGTCTTCCTGCTGCAGGGATTCGATGTTTTTAGTGACTGATGACATAGCTAATGGCGTTGGTTTCGAGCAAGAAACTTTGCTATCTGTGGCAGCCTTGTGTACCACAGAACCGCTTGACGCGCCAACCACTTGCTTGCACCTTAATGGCATGTTCTGGTTGCGCAGTTAGATTCTAAGTCAGGCAAAAAGCCGACTGAAAACACCGATGCAGAGTAACGGTTCAGATCACGAGCTTTGGAAGCTGATACCTCAGACAGCGTACTATATCGTGGCGATCATCGCAGCAATGGGCGCACTAGTAGTCTACAGACGGAACCATCGTTTGGAACAGTCAAGATGGTTATCGACCTTTTACGACAAGTTCTACGAGACCGAGAAATACAAGCGTATACGAGAGCTGTTGGATTCGCAGAAATCCGATGACATTCGCGACATGGTTGAGAACGAAGATCCGGATTTTACCGACTATCTCAACTTCTTTGAGCATGTAGCAATCTTCGCTGGTTCAGAACAATTGCGAACCCATGATGTTGAGGCTTCGTTCTGTTATTATTTAGACTGCCTCAAGGTTCATGAGAGAGTTCGCGACTACATCAACAACACGGATAAAGGTTACGAGAAGCTAAAAGGATATTTGGAAGCCAGAGATGATCACAGAGTACTTGTTCCTTTACGGCACTTTGCTCGCAGATGGGGCTCCCGATGAGGTTGTTGGGGCTTTGCAATCTTTGCGACGCATCGGGCCTGCCCATGTTCGCGGGATGTTATATGACCTTGGTGAATACCCTGGAGCTATCCTGGCTCCGTCATCAAAGACGCTAATTCAGGGAGAAATCTTCGAATTACCCCCGACACCAGCCATCCTCAAGGCTTTAGACGATTACGAAGAATTTGATCCCGCAAACAAGAAAGACAGCCTTTTTATTCGGACCAAAGCCAAGGCGACATTACTGGAGGGGCCGCGAGTTAATTGCTGGATGTATGTTTACAATGACGATCCGCGGACTGCGCCATTATTGGCTAATGGGATTTATTCAAAGACGAAAGCCGCTTAAGACCTCGCCTCTTTTCATTTCATGTTATGAATCTCCACGTCGGCACAAGTGGGTACAGCTACAAGGAGTGGAAGGGAAGCTTCTATCCGGAAAAGATTCCAGCGAAAGAAATGCTTCGTTTTTACGCCGAGCGCCTAAGTACTGTCGAAATCAATGCCACCTTCTACCGCATGCCGCAAACGAGCATGCTCGAAAACTGGAAGGAGCAGGTGCCGAGTACCTTTCGCTTTTCGTTAAAGGCCCCGCAACGAGTTACGCATTTTAAGAGACTGAAGGAAGCGGATGAAGAAACCAAGTATTTCCTGGAGACAGCGTCAGTACTAGCGAATCAACTCGGCGTCGTGCTCTTTCAACTGCCCCCTAACATGAAAAAGGATCTTCCGCGGCTGGAAGCTTTTGTGAATCACCTACCGCCGCTACCCCGCGCCGCATTCGAGTTTCGCCATCCCACCTGGTTTGAAGATGATGTGCTGGAACTGCTGCGCAGCAGGAACCACGCGCTCTGCGCTTCGGATACAGATGACCTGCCGGTTACACATATTGACAAGACTGCCGACTGGGGTTACCTGCGCCTGCGTCGTGTTAATTATTCTGAAGAGAATCTTGCAGAATGGCTCGAGCGCATTCGCGATCAGAATTGGAAAGAAGCATTTGTCTTCTTCAAACACGAAGACGAAGGCACGGGCCCGAAGCTGGCAGCGCAGTTTCTGAAATTGGCGGGCGGGTAAGCGTAAAAGGGCGCGAGGTGCGCCCTTTATCTGGAAATAGATTTCACCTGTCTAGAAGTTTCCGCCACACTCCGGGTGACCGCAATCACAGTCAATTTCCACTGTTTGACCGGAGCCTTCGCACGAGGCACTGCAATACTTACCGTCAGGCTGCGCCGGACAACTACAAACCGGGTTTTTGCACTCGTTTACTTTTTGGTCTGCCATAATTTCCTCCTGCGACTCCGTTTGTTTAGGGCGCATAGAGTAACACATCTACGGCCCCGATGGCTGGTTCATTCAACTGCTGTTGAAAGAGTTCTGACGGCTGCGCATGCAAAACCAGATTCAAGGGCCCTCTTCAATCTTTGCGACAGTTTCGAACGCCCCTTTAGACTTCAAGAACCTGACCACAGCCGGGTGATCGTTTTCGCCTGCATGCGCCAGGGCGTTCTTATTATGATCGTCCTTAGCGTTTAGATCCGCTCCAGCGAGGACCAAGGCACGCCCGACGTTTACAGAACCTTCGGAGGCCGCCAGCATGAGCGCTGTCTGCCTCTCTTTGTTTTTCGATTCCACCTCCGCGCCGGCGTCTAGCAACGTTTTCAATACGTCAAGGTCTTGGGAAAGTGCTGCTTGCATCAGAGCAGTATTGCCCTGTTCATCTCTCAGATTTACGTTTGCTCCAGCATTGATCAGATCCCAAACCAAGTCGCCCGTGGCATCGGCGTCCAGCATCATTAACACTGTCTCGCCGGTTGCGTTCCTCGAGTTTACGGTCGCCCCGGCAGAAAGCAGGAGTTGCACCATCTCGCGGTTCGCATTTCTCACCGCATGCTCTAACGCAGTGGTACCGCTGCGCTTGTCGCGCAAGTTAACATCTGTACCTGCTATCAAGCTTATAAGAGTTTCCAGATTGTCTTCCTGCGCTGCCCGCACAAAAGGATCCTCTGGCGCAACGAATGCAACCACGCCGGACACTACATTCTCAGTGTGCGTTATACTCTCAACTTCCACGGTTGCTTTCAAGCTGCAATACTCAATGATCGGTCGATCCGCGTTTCACCGTTAGGCGTCACATAAATTCCGTTGACTTCATCCGCGGCGAAGCCGGGCGCTTCAATTTCAGCTTGTAAAGACCTGGCTCCAGGTTATCAATCCGGAATTCTCCGCTGAAGTCGGAGCTTGTGTAGAGCACAACTCGAGACTGCTCGTTCAGACAGAGATGCTGGCCCCGGGTACGACCGCGCCATTCGGATCTTTGATGGTTCCCACTATGCTTGACCCTAAACCCCAGGCACGATCCGGCTGGGTAACATTCTGAACGTTGCAAGTTTCTGACTGGCCACTTTGTGAGCTGTGAGCGACCGCACTGGTGACGCTTAAAGTAGCAGTGAAAGGGTGATTTCGTTCAGCAACATCAGTTTTGAGACAGTCTCCATAGCGTTTCCGCACTGCCGGGCGGCAAAGCCGCAACAACAATTTGCTCAAAGAGTCACAAGTTAACAATCTGAAGGGTCTCTTGCCGGGCCGATACCTCTAGGTAAGAAACGAACCGGCAATCTCGGCCGCTAAGCGCACATTGTTTTCCAGCAGCGCGATGTTCGTTGTAAGTGTTGCCCCCTGGCTCGCATGGGCCATGCGTGAAAGTAAGAAGGGCGTGAGTTGCCGCCCTGCTACCTGCTCACTTTGCGCCTCCTTCAACGCTGAATCCAACGCGGTCTTCAGCTCTGCGCCAGGGATTTCAAACTCGCGCGGCACTGGCACAGTAACCAGCAAGGCGCGTTTGATTCCTAAGGATTGCTGAGCAAGAAAAAGTTTAACTACATCTCCAGATGAATCGACTCGAACGTCAACGGGCAAACCGCTGCGGCGGGAATAGAATGCCGGCATTTCATCACATTGATAACCGACAACGGTGATGCCATAAGTCTCCAACCACTCGCGCGTAGCTGTAAGATCGAGAACGATCTTCGCGCCAGAGCAGACGACAACGATTGGCGTTGAGGCGAGTGCGGGCAGGTCTGCCGAAACGTCGGGGCCCGAAACGTCGGCCCCTGAAAGGTCAGGCAATGGCCCGCGATGCACGCCGCCAATTCCTCCCGTCGCGAACACTTTGATGCCCGCCCGATGAGCAATCCAGCTTGTCGAAGCGACCGTTGTCGCCCCATTCCACCTTTGCGCAATCGCTATCGGAAGATCGCGAATGCTGATCTTTTTTATGTGCGTGTCGCCGGCGATAAAACTGATCTGCTCTTCCTTGAGCCCGACGCATAGCTTGCCATTGAGAATGGCGATCGTTGCAGGAATCGCTTCCGCTTCTTTTACGATCTGTTCCAGATGAAAAGCAGTCTCGAGATTTTGCGGTCGTGGAAGACCATGTGCGATCACGGTTGATTCAAGCGCGACGACCGGCTTGTTGGCTGCGAGCGCTGACTGTACTTCTGGGCTATATCTGAACAGTTCTTGATCGACCATTTATTCTGTGATAGAGACGTTCATGGTTTGCGGCTTTGCCGCCGCCGCAGTTCGGAAAGGCTATGCCTTTCCGGTTCAGTTTTCTTAATCGTGAGGCTCCGCCTCCACCTATATGAGGCGTAGCCTCAAAGAAATAAAGGGCGTGACGG
>JALYXE010000505.1 GCA_030947265.1 Acidobacteriota bacterium | reverse complement strand
GTCCAGCCCGAGAGTCCATACCTTAAAAGCGTTCCGGCAAAGCCCGCCAGACCAATCAAAATCAATCTCTGCATTGTGTTAGTGGTTTAGCACCCTCACGATAATCGCCTCTCTATTAGACTTAGCTTACTGCCGTGCTCGGTTGCAATCATCCCTGAGACTATGCAGAATACCTGCGCGTTCAAACATTCATCGCTGCTAATATCAAAGCGGATCTTCATTGGTTTCAGAGGTAAACTCAAATGAGTACGGACAATGACCATGGCAATGCACCGAGAGGT
This sequence comes from Acidobacteriota bacterium, assembly GCA_030947265.1. Taxonomy (GTDB): domain Bacteria; phylum Acidobacteriota; class Blastocatellia; order Pyrinomonadales; family Pyrinomonadaceae; genus PSRF01. Next base: position 11,565 of record JALYXE010000505.1, on the reverse strand, counting down.
TCCCTACGCCTCGCCCCAAATTGCGTCGAGATCGAAGAGCAAAAAGCGAAGCTCCCCCGGCAATTTGTCAACTTTACGTTTTATCACGCCACCCCCGAGTGGCGCATGCTTACGGACGACGACAAGCGCGGATGCAGAGAAGAATTTATCACAACGGTCAATCAGTTTCGCCCGCAACTTTTGATTAATACTTACTCGACAGTTGGGCTACGCACAAATGTCGATTTCATGATTTGGCGCATCGGCTACGAGTTGGATCCGATTCAGGAAATGTCCTCGCGTCTCAATCACACTCAGATGGCGAAATACCTCGAGCCTGCTCAATCATTTTTGTCCATGACGAAGCGCTCAATGTATATCGACAAAGACAATCCTGACCACGTCGAAGATCGTTTGCACATTGTTCCCGGTAAGTCTGATTATCTTTTCGTCTATCCCTTTGTGAAGACGCGTGAATGGTATTCGCGCAGCGGAGACCAGCGCCAGGAGATGATGGATGAACACATAAGGATCGGGACAAAGTATCGTTCAGTCAAACTTCACACCACGTATTCTTTCGGCCTGGACGATCAGGAATTTGTGGTTGCATTTGAGACTGACAACCCGGCGGATTTTCTTGACCTGGTGCAGGAACTACGTGAAACCAAGGCCAGCTCCTACACGCTGCGCGACACGCCGATGTTTACGTGCAGACAACGGGCGCTCGCGGAATGCCTTGACGCTCTTGGTTAAGAGACGGGACACGGGGACACGGAGACTCGGTGACGCGGCGAGAAATCCCTCATTGAATCCTGCCGATGCAAAATATTAGAAGTTACAAAGAACTTCGCGTGTATCAAGCAGCAATGGACGCAGCTATGCGCATTTTTGAGATCACCAAGAGATTTCCCCCAGAAGAGCGATTTTCAATGGTTGATCAGATCCGACGTAGTTCGCGTTCAGTTTGTTCAAATGTTGGTGAGGCGTGGCGAAAACGTCGCTACCCTGCCCACTTCGTGAGCAAATTAAGCGATTCAGAAGGAGAGGCCGAAGAAACTCGGGTTTGGCTTGAGCTTGCCTTTCGATGTGGCTACATCTCTAAGGATGAGGCAGATGAACTCGATCTAACATACGACGGAATAATCGGCCAACTTGTGCGGATGTTAGAGTCTCCCGAACACTGGTCGATCAGGTCTAAGGTAAAGCATGCTGGAGTTTAGAGGCCCAGCGATGCCTCGTCTATGGGCCGGTGTCACGAGAATCATCGCTAAAGGCGCACTTAATAAACTCTCAGTTTCCCTCTTATTGTTTCTTATTTTCTCTGCGGGTTATTCCCCGCAAGTCTCCAGTCTGCAATTCGGTCAAGTTCGGCAATTCTCCGCGTCTCCGCGTCTCGCTGTCTCCGCTTCTCACGAGTTCCCCGCGTCCCCGCGTCCCAGTGTCTCTGAGTCTCACGGTGAGTACCTCTGGCTAGAAGCTGAAAACATGCGCGGCTTTGCTACGCAGCCGAATGGCGAACCGATCCTCAACCCTTCATGGCTGAACGTGCCAAAAGCCAAAGCTCCTGGTTGGGGAATCAATGGTCCAGGCGTTTCCGCCGAATGGTCGCAGGGCGGCGAGAGCGAATGGAATTCCGCCGCCGCAAGCGCTGACGAAACTGCAGGCAAGATTTATCAGGACATCGAGATACCCCGCGGCGGCGACTACAAGGTATGGGTGCGCTATGCCGACTGGGCCGACAAAACTGAGAACTTCACCATCAGAATCGTGCAGGAAGGAAATCCGGGGACGCGCGGACGCGATGAGAGGGATGTCTCCGCGTCTCCCCATCCGCCAGTCTCCGTTTCGCGCGAGATTTTCCGTCACGAGTTTGGTGTAAAAGACATCATCGACGCTCACGATGAAGTGAGCATGTATTGGGGCTGGGCATTTGCCTGGGATGGAGCTGACGCGAAACTCGAAAAGGGCTCGGCGCGCTTTTCAATCGAGCTTGAAAAGTCTGCGGACGCCCGCCGTCATGTTGACTGCGTGCTCCTGACGAATGATCTTGCTTATGTTCCGGATGGACGCCGCAAACCCGACTTCGCCGCGATGCGCTACCTGCGGAGTTGGTCTGCGAAGCGCGCTCCGCTTTCGTCATTGCTTCGGGCAAACGAATCCAAAGCCGTCCCCACTATCCCGGTTGCCTGGCAACGTCCACAGATCGCTGGCCGCGACTTTCTTATGCCGTGGAACATCTCGACTGAATTCTGGAAGCTTTACGACAAACCTGCTGAAGAGCGTCCGCTTTATCCCTTCAATGCCGAGCCCATTGAAGAGTTCGTGCAAAAGTACAAAGGCGCACGCGACGTTCCTCTATTCAGTTCCAAACTTGTCGTACCTGTCATCTATATCAATAATCTGCCTGAGTACTTGAAAGAGGGCAGTCCATTTCTGCGATATCTTCGCGAGACACGCGCACCGTTTGCAATTTTAATCAACTACGGCACGGCCCAGATGTCAGATGAAGACGCGCAGGCAGCATGGAAACTCTTGAATGGTGAATTAAAGGATCAATTTCTTGGTTGGATATCCGGCGAAAGTGTTGGTTATGTCTGGAACCACGCGCCTGCTGAGTTGAAAACCTCTCCTTCGATGTCGCGTCGCGAATTACTCGAGGCGTACCGCTCCTTCTACACGAATGCCATCTCGCGGAAGTGGGCCACACTTTTTCACACGCAAACCGGCGCGATGTGGGACAAGATGATTCCCGCTCAATCAACGTCGAGCACTTCCTTTGCCCATGCCCTAAGTGAGTGGGGAGTGCGTCTTCTAGGGATGGAGACCGCCGCGGTGCAGCCAATGTTTGCCATGCGTATTGCCTTCACGCGAGGTGCGGCGCGGCAATACGGTGGCAACTTTCTCTACTATCACGCGCCAAATTTCGGCGACACGGCGACTACGTTCACAAAAGCGCAGAACTTCGCCGGGCCCGACAACTTTTTTCACACTCGTTATGGCGCCACCATGGGCCCATCGCTCTCCTGGTATCGCAAGAGCTATTACCTGTACTACATGTCAGGGGCGTCGGCGATCTATCTCGAACAAGGTCACGATCAGTTTTTCAAACCGGGCCCGGGAGAACATGCCTTTCAACTCAATCCGCTCGGCCGCATCACGAATGAGTTCGTGCGCTTTGCTGAGAAGCATCCCGATCGCGGGACGCCTTACACTCCGATTGCATTTTTGCTCGATCCCGCACACGGGTGGGAGATGACTGACTATCCTCAATGGCCATTTGGAGTTTCGCAGATAAACCAAGGGGACCGAGCGCTGCGTGAGTTGTTCGGTGTTGCGTATTATCCAGGACTAGTAAACGAAGGCGAACCAGCAACTGCCGATCGGCAGGCGTTCGTTAATGGCATTTTCGGCGACGTCTTCGATGTGCTGGTGGCTGCGGAATCTTCACAAACGTCCCGTCCCCCTGCATCCCCATTAGATTCTTATCGCGCCATCGTCGTCGGCGGTCGCATAGAGTGGTCCACTCAGTGGATCCAACGACTCATCGACTACATAAAATCCGGCGGCACCGTCGTCTTCAATGCTGCACAAGTCAAAGGCCTGCCCGCAGACTTACTCGGCGTGCGCCTCACGGGTGCAACAGCCGAAGCCAACACTGCGCATTGTCTCTCACACGGCGAGACGCCGGAGGACTTAAGTGGTCAAATCTTTCGTTATGAGAAAATCGAACTGAAAGGCGCCCAGGCGCTAATCACTTCCGACACTGGAGATCCACTCGTGACAGTCAACAAAGTTGGTACAGGTACTGTCATTTTTTCGGACTTGCGCGATCTACTCGGTGAGGACGGCCGCATCACTCCCTTCGCCTCACACATGCTTGCCCATGTCTTCGCCTGCGCCACTCCCGTCAGGGTTAGCGGCGACGTCGAGTATCTAATCAACCTCACGGGCAGCGGCTGGGTTGTCACACTCTTCAACAACAAAGGGGTCTACAAACCCCAGCAGGGCATGGCCCAGGTCGATGGCCGCGCATACGTAACCGCCACAATTGGTTTGCCTGGCCAAAAGATTCAAAATGTGACTGACTGGATTAGTGAGAAAAAAGTTGAAGTGACAAACGAGAACGGTGAGGATACCGCGACGGTTACCATCGCCCCCGGCGCAGTTTCGATTATAGAACTTTCAGTTCGCCATTGACTCTGGCACGCCTACAAGCCGCAATTCGAAGTCTTAAAATCCAGACGACTCACGAGATGCAGTTGAGTGCTTGCCCTCAGTACAACGATCGGGGCCCAATCGCCAATTCAGATGGGCAAACTGCATCAGTACCCGCGAGCCGGCGTCCACGGTTTCACGCATTCGCCTGACGCCCATTCACTCTGCGCTTGAGTGCGGCATCTGCGAGCTCTGACTGGCCACTTAGAGTGAGGAGCTTGATGATCGCCTTGCTAATTTCATCATTGTGATGCTCCTCGATCGCCTTTACCAGCGGCTGCACTTCGCCGGTCTTCGCCATCACAAACAGGATAGACAAAGCATTGTAAGTGTCTTCACGACTTTCACTGACCAGGTTGTCGATGGCCTCTGCCGCCACACCAGAAGCAGCTATGGCGCGCCCGATGTTTCGACGTCGCTCGGCTGATCCACCTTCCAGTGCCCGGTTAAATAAATCGACGGAGCGAGTAGGTTCCAGTTTGCGAAGCGCCCTTGCCGCAGCATTGCGAACCTGTGGTGAATGATCGTCAAAGCAATTCGCGATTAGACTGAAAGCGTCTTTCGAGTGTGATCGCGCCAGCTCAGCCACAGCGGCAGCGCGTTTGTAGGGATCGACGCTGTTAAGGTATACGGAGACGGTAGGGGGCACACTCGAAATCGCCTCATTGTCGACGGATATCGTCGCTTGCTCCGGTACACCCGCGTCTACCCTCTGAGGAAGAGTCGTCACGAGTTCGTCCGTGCTTACTAAACTTGCTGTTGCAGCCTTCGCCATACCACCTTCCCGCCATTCAGGGTCGTGGGCCGGCTGTGCAGTTGCCGTATTGCGGTATTGCCCGATGAGATTGAGTTGGTCTTCTGCTCTCAAACGAGCCTCTTCCTCCACTTTCAGGCGATCTTTCTGTTGCTGAAGACGGGCTTCGGCTTCGGCCCGTTGAAGAGTTGCTACTTCAATCCGAGGCCGCTCCTCCTCTTCTAGTCTTCGGAATAGTTCGATCTCTTCCTTAATACGTTTTTCTTGTGCCGCCCTTGCTTGCGCCTCGACGGCGACGGTTCGGCGTTCTGCCTCCAGCTTGGCCAGGATCTGTTCTTCTTCTTTTGCACGAACGTGTGCTTCAGCCTCAACTCTCTGGACTTTTTCCGCTACCAGCCGATAGGCCTCTTCCGCTGCTCGCCGGCGCACCTCAGCCTCCTCGATTCGTTTGCGCGTTTCCGCATCGGCGATTCGCAAACTATCGATTTGACTGAGAATCTGGTGCTCTTTCTCCACGCGTTGCTTCGACTCGATTTCTGCCTTAGTGCGAGCGACCTCTAACTCCGCCAGCCGGCGTTGTTCTTCTTCTTTGCGGCGTCTAGTCTCTTCGTCCAAACGCTCTTGTTCTTCCTGCGCATGCCGGCGAGCCTCCGCAAGTAGACGCTGCTCGGTTTCCACGCGCTGATTGATTTCAGCTTCAACTTGCAAACGCTCCTCTTCGGCCTGAGCCCGAACCTCGGCTGCAGCTCGCATGCGTTCCTGCGCCGCCAAAAGCTGCTGCGCATCTTCATCGGCCTTCTCGCGCGCGACGGCCACTTCGGAGCGCCTGCGGGAAACCTCTTCGGCCACGTGACGCGACCCTTCCATGTCGAGAAGTAATTGCTCTTGTTCCGCGCGGTTCTTGTCTTCTGCGTCACGGCGCAGGCGCTCGGCTTCAGCACGGCGAGCAGCTTCCGCAGCCGCCAGCTGAGCTTGTTCTTCTCTCAGTAGCTCTATCTCAGTAGAGGCTTCCTGGCGCCCGGCATCGACCTGACTGCGGCGTAACGCAACCTCTTCAACTGAGGTGCGCAAGGCTTCTTCTTCACTGCGCAGTCGCTCTAGTTCAGAGTTATGCCGGGCTTCAGCTTCCTCACGCGTACGCTTTGCTTCAGCGAGTTGGGCCGCCTCTGCTGCTTCTCTACGCGCCCTTTCCAGTGCGGTTCTCTGTCGCGCCAATTCTTCCGCCGCTAGCCTGAGCTCAACAGCCTCGATACGCATGCGCGATTCTTGTTCCGCGAGACGATGTGCTTCGGTCTCCGTCGTGAGACGAGCCCCCTGCTCGGCTGCCAGAGCTTCATTCTCCTGAGATCTGAGACGCTCTGATTCCTCATCCGCTCGCTGCCTCAGCTCCTCCTCTTCACGACGTCTCGCTACTGCTTCGGCTCTTAATTGAGACCTGAGACGCTCTGCTTCTTCATCATCTCGGTTCCGAAGTTCCTCCTCTTCGCGGCGTCGGGTTACCGCTCCGGCTCTCAATTTCGCTTCTTGTTCAGTCCTCGATCTCGTTTCGTTCTCCAACTTCTTGCGCGTCTCTGCGCTCTCGATTAGTTGGCTCTCAAGCTGCTGTACAGTGTCTCTTACTGCTCGTTCTTCCTGAAGCAGTTGATTCTCTTCGCTGGCAGCGAGCGAATCATCAACGACGCCCTGCTGAATTAGCTGCGTTCCTGTCCCTTGCACTTCCTCAACCGGGGATTTCGCGGAAACAACTTCAGGCGTTTTACTGGCACTGCGCGTCTTCCGGGACTTGCCGGTAGCGCGGGATCCGCGGCCGAATCTTTCGACCTGGGTGTCAGGCCCACTGCGCTGATCCACCTGCGCGGCCAGGTCTTGCACTTTAGAGTTTGTGGATGCGACTTCCTCCACAGTTGAAGCTTGAGCAGACTGAAGTGCGTCCGCCGCTTTTAACTGTTCGATTTCCTGCTCGTTGATCAAAGGCGCACTCGCTGGATCGCTAGACGCAGTAGGGTCGCCTATCTGTGCGAGCGCTTCCTCGGCGGCGCTGCGAACTTCCGGATCCTCATCGAACATTGCCGCAATCAGATGCGGGGTCCCGCGCCCACTGCCAACCAAGCCCAGGGCGCGAGCCGCGGCGGCCCGTTCAGCAGAAGACTTAGCGGCGCGCAGATCCTGAACCGCTTCATCAAAATACCCGTGCTCCAGGAATAGTTGTCGCGCTCGTTCCGTTTCCTGTCGAGCCGTCTCCTCTTCCGAAGACGTCGCTTGGATAACCGCTGGAGCAGATGGTTCAGCAGCGCTCGAAGAAATCTGCTGCGGATCCTCATGAGTAGCCTTTTTAGCCTCTTTAGGATCGCGAACAGACTTTTGCGAGGACACAGCGCTATTTACATTTTCAGTACTGTGGCCGGCCATCTCCTCGGCTTCGCGACCTGACATAGCCGCCAGAAGTTCCGCAGCAACGACCTGCCGGAGGTCTTTGTCAGCTGAACTGGCCACTTTCACCTCGCCGGAACGTCCAGCAAGAAAATCCCTGACCGCGCCCAGGGCGGATTTGACCTGCCGATTAACAGACGATTTGACCTTGGTTTTTGGTGAAGACAAGCTTGGTTTCAGACCCCCTTAAAAATAAGCCGATTACGCCGATTACACATTGCAACGCCTCTTACGTAGGAGAAACAATTAGCCCCGGATTACTTGATACAGACCTCTTTACCCTAAAGATCAGAGATAAGACTCCCTCAGATCGCATACAGACAGACGTATTTACTTAAAGATAGTCCGATTCCCACTTTTCTTCTATAGAAAATCTGTATTTTTCGCTGTGCGGACTCTAAACGGTAATTAAGCCCACGGAAACCCAACAACACATTTGTCCTTCCGTGCCAGGCACACTCGCGCGGGACTGCCGAAACCGTTGAGGGTTTCATTAAGAAATTCGCTTATCAAAACCTGGACAAACCGTCTCCCTGGAAGCAGAGTCATATAGTATCTGACAAAGGTTGTCGCAGCTATCCGGCCGAGCACTCAGTGGAATTTCGCAATTCTAATAATGAAGCGCAACAAAGAGCTGACTGACCCGTTCTTCCAGGTAGACGATGTAATGATAACCCGCTGGGCGTTCCCAATGCCTTTCGTTACAATGATCTTTCCCGCAGGTTGAGGCTCAACACTCGAGGGGTTGGCGTACTAGTGCCGCGGGACATCAGAAACCCTGGTGGTCTTGAACTACGCAGTTGGAAACTGAAACTGTAGGGTTGGTTGACAAGAGGTGATCTCATGTTTTGGCTGAATCGAAATACACCTTTAGTTATTATTGGTTTCGTTTTGTTGATTGTTTCTTCCACGGCAGCGAGGCCGCGCAAAATGCAGCGCCTGGTGTCGAGCACATGGGGAGGTCAACATATAAGCATTGAGGTAAACAGGGGCTCGGCGTCTATTGAATACGACTGTGCGACGGGAACGATCGACGGTCCTTTGACGTTAGACAGCAAAGGTCATTTCACCTGGCGTGGGTACTACAATCGAGAACATGGTGGCCCAGTTCGAATAGACGAGAAGTCTAACCGACAACCGGCGATTTATAACGGCTGGATCCAGGGAGATAACATGACGTTGACGGTCAACCTGGCAAATAGTAAAGAATCACTGGGCACATATACCTTGATGCGGGGGAGCTCGGGAAGAGTTTGGAAGTGCAAATGAGCGAGCTGTAGGGTAGTCTCAAATTGAAAACCTCTCTGTGCATCCTCTGTGGACTCTGTGCCTCAGTGGTGAATCTTACGTGGCAAACACTCACCACAGAGCCACAGAGAACACTGAAATTAGACACCATCAGCTGCAAGCGTCATCTGGGCAGCAAAAGACGAGTCAATGAGAAGGGTTGCACCAAACGTCAGAATGCACTTTGGTCTTCTTGCAAGGGTTTACAACTTCCCTTTTCCCTATCTACGATTCACGACCGACAGATTCACGAATTGTGACTTCACCATTAGTCTAACTACTGACGATTGATGGCCACGCGGATAGCGCGAAAGTTTTTGATACGCGGGGACGTGCAGGGAGTCGGTTATCGCTTCTTTGCTCAGCGGGCGGCTGCGCGGCATCAAGTTTCGGGTTATGTGCGCAATTGTCCTGACAGAACGGTCGAAGCGGTCGCTGAAGGCTCACCGACTAATGTAGAGGAGTTTAAAAAGGACCTCGTAACTGGTCCTCAATGGGCCACTGTCGAGCAGGTTGAAGAAATCAGTCTTGAGCCGAGTGGCCTGTACTCCAGTTTTAGAATTGAAGGATGAAGTTGGTGCTTTGTACTTTGTACTTTGTGTTTCGTGACTTGCTCTGAAAATTTGATGCCTAAGAGAAAGTCGCGACAGTAGCGACGAAACTAAGTACAAAGTTCAAAGCACCAAGGTCCATCAACAAGAGTTCCGATTACAGACCTCAACTATGGATGATTTAAAAAAGCTGATTCGCGAAGTACCGGATTTCCCCAAACCCGGAATTAATTTTTATGACATTACGACGCTGCTGAAACATCCGGAGGGCTTGCGCAAGACAGTAGATGCCCTGGCCGCGGAGTATCACGGTGAAAAGGTGGACACGGTTATAGGAGTCGAGGCGCGCGGCTTCATCTTCGCGCCTGCGCTTGCCTACCACCTCGGCGCGGGCTTCGTGCCCGTGCGCAAACCAAAAAAGCTGCCGGCAGAGTGCGTTTCGATCTCCTATGATCTGGAGTATGGCCAGGACACGCTCGAAATTCACCGCGACGCCGTGGGCAATGGTCACAGAGTGATCATTGCAGATGACCTACTGGCTACCGGCGGTACAGCAAAAGCTGTTTGCAATCTCGTCGAAGGATTAGGTGGAATTGTTGCTGGCCTCGTATTTGTAGTTGAACTGGAATTCCTGGCGGGTAGACAGAAACTTGAAGGATACGATGTGCGGTCGTTGATTAAGTATCAATCCTGAAGCAAGCAGCAGACAGCAAGCGGCGAACATCGAATTCGTGATTACTGACCGCTGCTTGCTGACTGCTGTTTACTGTTTGCTGTATGCTTGCCTTCTTGTGCTCCCGTAGCTCAGTTGCATAGAGCGTCCGCCTCCTAAGCGGAAGGTCGCGCGTTGGAATCGCGCCGGGGGCACCAGTATTTATTAACAAATTGCCATAGGCTGGGTTTTGCATCATTCGCTCTCCCTCTAAGAATACCTCTAGTGTAGAACACAACCTTCAGTTTGTCCAAGCTCCTGTGTGTTGTGCTCCACTCCGGGGCGGGGAGTTCGGAATCTGTTACTGCAAGAGAATGAGAGCGCCTTACCGAGTCGCTAAGAACGGCAACGAGGCCTGATCAACTTTCGCCGACTCTGTGGCAGAATCAACGGTCGCTGCTTCGCGCGCGGGAACCGATCTCCGCAACGAGCTAACTCGATTGTCCTTCCTTCTAGCAGTCTTGCGCGCTGCCTCGGATTCTAACCCATCGTCGGGCTTGCCGCCATTCCTCTCGCACGACTTTAGGAATTCGGCAAGTTGTTCCTCGCAATAGAGCACACGAGTCCCGACGCGAAAGAAGCGAATGCGCCCGGCCTCGCGGGCGCGGAGCAAAGTGATGCGGGCGACACCTAAGCGGGCCGCTGCCTGTTTCTCCGAAAGTAAGTTGGGGTAACCTTGAGTTGCTTCCATGATCCTCGTGCATCTCAAGTCCCGTGCCACTGTTCGAGCGTTCGGGAAAAGGATGGTACTGAATGTTAAGGGATGTAACTAGGTGTGATTGAATGGAGATCGAAATCGGATTTCGGAATCTAGCAATCCGGCCCAAAGCAGCGAACTGTGTGTAAAACACAACAGGCAAAGTGTATGTAAAATCCGACCCCCAGCACGCGAGTACTAAAACTCAACACCCTGTAAAAGGCATCTACCGTATAGTGGTCTGACAACGGCCTAGGTGGTCGGCAAGAGTGCGGCCTTCCGGAAAAGGCGTAGAGGTACCTCCATTATGGAGGCAGTCGCCTGTGCCGATACTGCATCACCGCTTTGGCGATTTCAGCAATGCGATCGGTGACCGCAACCCGTTCAGGGCCAGCCGCTGAGTGTTACTCAGGACGATTTCGGCTGGTTATATTCGCGGCCTTCTTCCTTCTTGATCTTTTCGATGACTCCGTCAACATATTCTCGGACATAGCGCGTCTTCATGTCAAAGAAATTGGACATGGTCTCTGTGCTTTTTCCCTTCGCTATCCAAGGCTTCTCTACCAACTCTTCAAACGCAACCTCCCTGCTCGCGCGGGCTTCCATCAGAGTTTCCTGCAAGACCCTGAGGCCAATATTGTGCTTGCGAACCGTTAACTCTCCGCGCGCAATCAGCTTGAGCAAAAGTGTCTGGATCGTGTGAAGAGTCTCAGCCGTGCCCTGGCCGGGCGGCTCTTCCGCATCTGTGATTCCCAAAGCCCTTCGCCGACGCGCACCCAAGGCTTCGTCCAGCAGTTCGCGAATCACCGGCGCATCCTTGACCGCGCCCGTCGCCTCCATGATCGCCTGTACCTGATGCACCTGATCGATGTACATGTTGAACGATGAGACCTTTTTTGAGAGTGATCTTTTCTTTTCTCGTGGTCGCATTGCCATATGT